>NZ_FR902064.1:33207-43718 GCF_000437815.1 Acidaminococcus sp. CAG:542 | reverse complement strand
CGCGAAGGCGGCCATACCGTTGGTGCCGGTGTGGTTACTGAAATCGAAGGCTAATCGAATCACCGGATGTAAAACTGAGGCCGACCTATCCATCGGCCTCACTTTTTTGTTGACATCCTGGCGGTTCTATGATAACCTTTATAGGCGGCTTTTGGGAATCAAGAGTTTTGAATGTAAGTGAGGTGTTAAGGAATGGCAGCTGGAAACCGTGTGGGTATTACCCTGGCTTGCACCGAATGCAAACAGCGTAACTACCAGACTACGAAGAATAAAAAGAACGATACCGAACGTATCGAAATCAAAAAGTATTGCAAGTTCTGCAAAAAGCATACGTTGCATAAAGAAACGAAATAAGGTGGAGCGATACTATGGCAGGAACTCAATTCACCCCGGAAGTAAAGAGCACCTCTGGTGTGGGTGGTTTTCTCCGAGAAGTGAAAACCGAAATGAAAAAGGTAACATGGCCCACCAAGAGGGAACTGATCGGGTACACCATTACGGTGATCCTCTCCTCTCTCTTTGCAGCTTTCCTGATCTGGGCTATTGATGCTGTCTTGTCCGTACTGTTTCGCTTAGTGATGGGAGTGCAGTAAGCATGGAAAATCAAAAGCACTGGTATGTCATTCATACTTATTCTGGTTACGAGAATAAGGTAAAGATGAATCTGGAAAGCAAAATCCATTCCCTGGGTATGGAAGAGCAGATCTTCCAGGTGCTGGTTCCCATGCAGAATGAAGTAGACGCAAAGGATGACAAGCAGAAGGTCGTGGCGCGGAAAGTGTTTCCAGGCTATGTACTGATCGAAATGATCGTGGATGACCGGACTTGGTATGCTGTGCGGAACACCCCTGGTGTAACTGGCTTCGTTGGCACCGGCACAAAACCCATTCCTTTATCTGACCGTGAAGTAGAACGCATCCTGGGGGCTATGCCCAAAGAAGGAGAACAGACTGCTGCAGTCGGCAAGACTGTGGAAGAACCTGTAATCCGGATGGAATGCCCTGTAGGTTTGAATGATACCGTCCGCATCAAAGCCCCTGGCTTTACCGATATGGTAGGGACGGTAGCGGAGATCAACGACGAACAGCAGAAGATCAAAGTGATGGTCGAAATGTTCGGACGTGAGACTCCCATTGAAGTTAAATTCACCCAAGTGGAAGCTATTGAATAAGTAAGGAGGTGTAAATTATGCCTAAGAAAGTCGTTAAGATGGTCAAACTGCAGGTCCCTGCTGGTAAGGCAACTCCGGCACCTCCCGTAGGTCCGGCACTGGGCCAGGCTGGTATCAACATCATGGCCTTCGTAAAAGACTTCAACGAACGGACTGCCAAACAGGTTGGCCTGATCATTCCTGTTGAAATCACCGTTTTCGAAGATCGTTCTTTTACTTTCGTTACCAAGACTCCTCCGGCAGCTGTACTGCTGAAGAAAGCCTGCGGCATCGAAAAGGCTTCTGGTGAACCCAACAAGAACAAAGTTGCCACCATTAAACGTGACAAAGTTCGGGAAATCGCTGAAAGCAAAATGAAAGACCTAAACGCTGGCTCTGTTGAAGCTGCCATGCGCATGGTCGAAGGTACTGCCCGGAGCATGGGTATTACTGTAGAAGACTAATGTCTGAAAAACTGTGGGAGGCAAAAGCCGCTTGACCACAAGGAGGAACAAACAATGAGTAAAGCTGGTAAGAAATATACCGACGCCGCAAAGCTCATCGAAGCTGGCAAGGCATATTCCCCCAAGGAAGCAGTTGATCTGGTTAAAAAGACTTCTGTGACCAAATTCGACAGCACGGTGGAAGTTTCCGTCCGCCTGGGCGTTGATCCCAAGTACGCTGACCAGCAGGTCCGCGGCGCTCTGGTTCTCCCCAACGGCACCGGCAAATCCAAGACTGTGCTGGTATTCGCCAGAGGCGCTAAGGCCAAAGAAGCCGAAGCTGCCGGCGCAGACTTTGTTGGCACTGATGAATACGTGGAAAAGATCAAAGGCGGCTGGACCGAATTCGACGTCTGCGTAGCCACTCCTGACATGATGGGTACTGTAGGCCGTCTGGGTAAAATCCTGGGCCCCAAAGGCTTGATGCCTAACCCCAAAGTGGGTACTGTGACCATGGATGTCACCCGTGCCGTCAACGAAATCAAAGCTGGTAAAATCGAGTACCGTACCGACAAAGCCGGTAACGTACAGACTGCTATCGGCAAGGTTTCCTTTGACGCTGACAAGCTGCTGGAAAACTATCTGACTCTGATCACCACCCTGATCAAAGTAAAACCCTCCGGCGCAAAAGGCCAGTACATCAAGAGCGTAACCCTGAGCACCACCATGGGCCCTGGCGTTCCTGTTGACGTACTGAAAGCTGACAGCAACAAATAATCAAATAGAAAATGACCATCGGACCCAAGACAGCAGGCGCGCAAGCCTAACGGATTTCCACCTGCCTAGGTCGGAGTGTTGATAAACATGACCTCCGGCTGACCCGCCGAGAGGTCTTTTCATTGATTAATAAAAAACTGACGCAAGGAGGTGTACTACTGATGCATGACATTAGACCTGAAAAAGCTGGTAAAGTGGCAGAACTGAAAGATCTGCTGTCCAGTTCCAAAGGTGCTGTTCTGGTTGACTACTGCGGTCTCACCGTGGCTGAAGATACCGAACTGAGAAGCAAAATGCGTGAAGCCGGTGTGAAGTACATGGTTGCTAAGAACACCTTTATCCGCATTGCCGCCAAAGAAGCTGGTGTTGAAGGACTGGATTCCTATCTGGAACACAATACCGCCGTGGCCTTCTCCGCTGAAGACCCTGTGGCTCCTGCCAAGATCCTGAACGATTTCAGCAAGGACCACAAAGCTCTGGAAATCAAAGCCGGTATCCTGGACGGTAAAGTAATCGCCCTGGACGAAGTCAAGGCTCTGGCAGAACTGCCTTCCAGAGACGAACTGCTGGCCAAACTGGTTGGCAGCATGCAGGCCCCCATTTCCGGGCTGGTCAACGTACTGCAGGGGACCATTCGCAACTTTGTGTATACCCTGGAAGCCGTACGGCAAAAGAAAGAGCAGGAATCTGCTTAATCGGAAAACAGGCTGATTCTGCAGCCTGATGAAAACCATTACCCATTTCATTAAAAATTTTGGAGGTATGAAAAATGGATAAAGATCAAATCATGGAAGCCATTGAAAATATGACTGTTCTGGAACTGGCCGACCTGGTTAAAGCCATGGAAGACAAGTTCGGTGTTAGCGCTGCTGCTCCTGTTGCCGTAGCTGCTGCTCCTGCTGCCGGCGCTGCCGCTGCTGAAAAGACCGAATTCGACGTTGTTCTGAAAGATGCTGGTGCCAGCAAGATCAACGTAATCAAAGTTGTTCGGGAACTGACCGGCCTGGGCCTGAAAGAAGCCAAAGCTGCCGTTGATGCTGCTCCCAACGCCATCAAAGAACATGTTGCCAAAGCTGACGCTGAAGCCATGAAAGCCAAACTGGAAGAAGCTGGCGCTACCGTAGAACTGAAATAATTTCTGCTGGTATTTCAAAAGGACTGTCCCCCTGGGGCGGTCCTTTTTTACTGTTCGAAAAAAGATTACATTTCCTCTTGACAAAATACCCCCTGCATAGTAGGATATTAGCATATTGAAAAAAGCAATGAGCGGAACCAGTACCTTTGGGGAAGGCCTACAGAGAGTCCGGCGGCAGCTGAGAGCCGGGCGGCGGGAACCTTAGGGAATGCCTCCGTGAGCTGGGCCTCGAATTTCCAGTAGAGCGCCCCGGGTCAGCAGCCGTTATCCCTGCTGCAAAGGCCGGCCTTTGGATGCCGGTGAATCAGAGTGGAACCACGGGCCATCGTCTCTGTTGAGACGATGGCCCTTTTTGTTTACACAGACCAAGAGGTGTTGGATTTGATCAAGTTTCAGGATATCAGCAAAACTTTCAAGATCGGCAGCGGGGCTGTACAGGCTCTCCAGCATGTGAACCTGGAAGTGGAAAAGGGAGATATCTTCGGAGTCATCGGTTTCAGCGGGGCAGGAAAATCCACCCTGCTGCGGATGGTGAATGCCCTGGAGACTCCCACGGAAGGCCATGTGGAGATCGAAGGACGGGTCATAGACCAATTGTCCCACAATGAGCTGCGGAAGGTACGGAAAAAGATCGGTATGATCTTCCAGCAGTTCAATCTGCTGGATTCCCGGACCGTCTACGAAAATGTAGCCATTCCCCTGCGGCTGAACCATACGGAGCCAGTGCAGCTGGACCGGACGGTAAAGACCCTGCTCCAGTTCGTGGGACTGGAAGACAAGGCTGGGTCCTATCCCATCCAGCTGTCCGGGGGACAGAAACAGCGGGTGGGCATTGCCCGGGCTCTGGCCACCAACCCCAGCATCCTCCTTTGCGATGAAGCCACCAGCGCCCTGGATCCGGAAACCACGGAACAGATCCTCCAGCTGCTCCGGCGGATCAATCGGGAACTGAAAATCACCATCCTGTTCGTCACCCACCAGATCCAGGTGATCCAGCAGCTGTGCAACAAGGTGGCTGTCATGGAACACGGTCGGGTGGTGGAACAGGGGTCCGTGCTGGAAGTATTCAGCAATCCCCAGCAGGAGATCACCCGGAAGTTCGTCCGGACGGTCATCCCGGACACCATCCCGGAAAGCATCCAGGCAGATCTGAAAAAGGATCCCCGTCCCTTCAAGCTGCTGAAACTCCGTTTCCTGGGCCGCCAGGCCTCGGAAGGAGACATCTCCGTACTTAATGACCGGTTCGGTCTGAAAACCAACATCGTTTTCGCTACGGTGACAGAACTCCAGCAAACCGCCCTGGGCCTGTTCATCCTCCAGTGCATGGATGAAGGAGACAAAATTGCCCGGAGTGAGGCATACCTGACCCAGCAGGGCATTCTGTGGAAGGAGGTGAGCCTGTCATGATCGACCAATTGGGTGTTCCCGCGTCCCAGCTGATCCTGAGCGCGGAACAGACATTGTACATGGTGTTCGTTTCCCTTCTGGTGGGCTCCATACTGGCCATTATCCTGGCCATGATCCTGGTGCTGACCAACGACAACGGGATCCTGAAGAACCGGCCCATTTATCTGGTGCTGAACACCATCATCAACATCATCCGGAGCGTTCCTTTCATTATCCTGATGGTTTTCATCATGCCCCTGACCAAGGCCATTGTGGGGACCCGGATCGGCACCACCGCGGCGCTGATTCCGCTGATCGTCTTCATCACGCCCTATCTCACCCGGCTATTCGAGAACTCCATCCTGGATGTGAACCGGGGCATTGTGGAAGCCGCCCAGTCCATGGGGGCCTCCTATTTTGAAATCGTCTGGTACTTCCTGCTGCCGGAGGCCAAGGGATCTTTGATCCTGTCCATTACCACCGGCACCATCGGGCTGATCGGCGCCACGGCCATGGCCGGTGCCATCGGGGCCGGGGGCGTAGGGGACCTGGCCCTGACCTACGGGTATGAACGGATGAACACGCCGCTGATGCTGTTTACGGTGGTGGTACTGATTGTCTTCGTCCAGATCATCCAGACCGTGGGCAACCACTTTGCGTATAAAACCAGAAATCATGGATAACAAATTTTGAGGGGGTAACATCATGAACACAAGCAAACTGAAAAAATGGCTGGTAATCGGATTGGCAGCGGTGATGACCACCGCCCTGGTGGCAGGCTGCGGCAGCGATTCCAGCAAAAGCGCCGACAAAGGGGCTTCCACCAAAAAGGAACTGAAGTACAGCAAATCCCAGGGTCCTTATTCCGATCTGTTTGAAAAAGGGGTAAAGCCCATCCTGGAAAAGAAAGGCTACAAGTTCGTGGGCAAGGATATGTCCGACCTGCTCCAGGCGGACATCGCCCTGAACGAAGGGGAAGTGGACTTCAACGTGGAACAGCACACCGCCTATATGGAAAACTTCAACAAGAAACAGAACGGCCATCTGGCGGCCATTACCCCCATCCCCACGGTTCCGGCCGGAATCTTCGCCGGATCCAAGAGCAGCCTGGATCAGGTGGCTGACGGGGATACGGTAGCCGTCCCCAACGATGCCTCCAACACCTCCCGGGCCTATGCCCTGCTCCAGAAGGCCGGCTGGATCAAACTGGATCCCAAGAAGGACCTGTCCACGGTGACCCAGCAGGATATCATTGAAAATCCCCATCACCTGAAATTCACCGAAATGAAATCCCTGAACATCCCGGCTGTCCGGAATGACTTCTCCTACATTGTGATCACCGGTGCCATCATCTACAACGCCAAGATCGATCCTTCCACCGCTCTGATGAAGGAAGATATCCTGCCGCACCTGCTGCTCCAGCTGGTTGTCCAGGACAAGAACAAGGACGCCCAGTGGGCCAAGGATATTGCCGACGCCTACAAGTCCGCGGAATTCCAGGAATACATGAAGAAAAACAACAAGGGTCTGTGGTTCGACCCCAATGCCAAGAAATAAAAACACGCAGACAAACCCCGGAGGCCCAGGCTGATGGGGTTTCCTGCTGAAAAGGAGACTTTGCCATGGATGTAAAAGAACAGGTGGCAGCCCTCCAGCCGGAACTGGTCCGGCTGCGCCGCCATTTCCACGAAAATCCGGAACGGTCCTGGAAGGAATTCCAGACCCAGAAAGCCATTGAAGCCTATCTGGATGAACTGGGGATCCCCTATGTGGAATCCTGCCATTCCGGGGTGATCGCCACCTTGAAGGGGCCCCATGCTTCGGACCGGATCATCGGGATCCGGGCGGACATCGATGCCCTGCCCATTACGGAACTGGGAGAAGCGGAATACAAATCCCGGAACCCGGGGACCATGCATGCCTGCGGCCATGATACCCACATTACCATCCTGCTGGGGACGGCCAGGATCCTGGCGGCCCTGAAGGACCAGCTGACGGTGACCGTCCGGTTCCTGTTCCAGCCGGCAGAAGAAGAAATCGCCAACAGCGGGGCCGCCTACATGAAGGAAGAACCTCTGGTGAAGGAATGCGACCGGCTGATCGCCCTCCATATCTGGAGCAAGATCCCTGCGGGCTGGGCTTCCCTTCGGTATGGGCCTGTCATGAGTGCCGCGGATACCTTTGATGTAACAGTGGAAGGGAAAGGGGGCCATGGGGCCCTGCCTCATCAGACCATCGATCCCATTGTGGCTGGAGCGGAATTCGTTACCGCCCTCCAGTCCGTGGTGAGCCGGGAAGTGAATCCTCTGGAACCGGCGGTACTCAGTGTCACCCGGTTCCGGGGGGGCACCACCAGCAATGTGATCCCGGGAGAAGTCCAGCTCTCCGGCACTGCCCGGACCTTCAGCAAGGAACTCCGGGAAGCCTATCCCGGGATCCTGGAACGGGTGGCCCGGGGCGTGGGCACTGCCACCCGGGCCACCCTGCGGACGGTGTATCATTTCGGGCCTCCGCCCATGATCAACGACAAGGCCTGTGTGGATACGGGCCGGAGGGCCTGCGCCAAAGTCTTCGACCCGGACAAGCTGGTGGACTGGGAACTCCAGATGGGAGGCGAAGACTTCGCCAAGTACTACAATCCCAAATGCCTGCTGCTTCTGGGGGGCGGCTTCCCGGAAAAAGACCGCCGGTATCCTCAGCACAGCCCTTATTTCGACATCGACGAAAAGGCCCTGGGACTGGGTGTGGAATATTTCGTCCAGTATGTGCTGGAGTGGGAGAAGGAATTGAAGAAATAGGATAAGTAGGGTAAAATAAAGAGACTGTGGCGTTCTGCCCAGCCTCTTATTTGTTGATTACGGAAGGGAAGTAGGTATATGCAGCCTTATCTGATCCTTGGCTTTCTGATTGTCCTGGGCTATCTGGCCCATAATCTGACGGTATCTTATGCCGCCGGCCTCCTGGTCTTGCTGAAGCTGTTCCTGCCGGAGGAGAAACTGCTCTATTTCGGCGGCCACGGGGTGAACTGGGGGGTCATGCTGCTGATGGCAGCGCTGATGGTGCCCATCGCTACCGGGAAAATCGGTCTGGCGGAAACCCTGGGAGTGTTCAAGACACCCCTGGGCATGGCCTCTCTGGTCATCGGTGCCCTGGTGGCCTTATTGGGCCGCTGGGGGGTGGAACTGATGGGGGCGGATCCTCAGGTGGTGGCCGCCATGCTGATCGGCACCATCATCGGCGTCATCCTCTTCAAAGGCGTCCCCGTAGGTCCCATGATCGCCAGCGGGATTTTGTACTGTGTAATGAAAGTGTTGGGAATGGTGTTTCATTGAAAAAAGGGCTGTTGCTCATGCAACAGCCCTGTCAACGGTCAGCTGACAAAAGGTGGTGTTGCACGCAATGTGCAGCACCACCTCTTTTTACGCCAGTGCCTCGCCCAGTCCTTTGCACTGATTCAGGGCATCGTCATCCGGGGCGTTGTTGGCGATTACCGGATCAGCGGCCAGCACGGCGCCTTCGGCTTCCGCGTCGGCTTTCCAGCTGTCCATCCATTCTCCGGTGCCCCAGCCGTAGGAGCCGAACAGGGCGATTTTCTTGCCTTTCAGGCTGCCTTTCACTTCATCCCACATGGGCTGGAATTCCCCTTCTTCCAGGACTTCCGCTCCCATGGCCGGGCAGCCGAAGGCGATGGCGTCGAAATTGGCCACTTCCCCGGCGGAAAAGGCGGAAGCATTGTATTCCACCACTTCAGCCCCTTTGCCTTTGGCACCTTCCTCCACGGCCTTGGCCATGGCTTCCGTGTTGCCGGTCCCGCTCCAGAATACCACTGCGATTTTGCTCATTGTAATCCATCCTTTCCGCCGGCCACGCCGGCTGACAAACATTTTATTTAAGCCACCGCCAGCCTGCTGAGGGGAGTGCCGGCGCAGTAACAGCGCCAGTAGATCCGGGTGCATTTCTGGCATTTGGCAAAATAACAGGCGGCCCGTTCCCGGTTTCCGTAGGCCTTCCAGCACCCGGAACAAACGCCTTTGTCCCGGGGGGAGGCCATGTAGGCTTTCACATCTTCCAGAGGATAGTCCAGCAGGATGCCGATTTCATGAGGGAAGGGGTCCCGCCGTGCCAGGCGCAGGGCCATCTGGTCCAGGATCTCCTGACAGGTGGAGCCCTCATAGCCCTGGCGTTTCAGGAAGGAACTGCTTTCCGGATCCTGGAGAAGGATGCTGAGCCGGTGGGGGCGGTACACATACAGGAGGGCACTTTTCCGGATGCAGTCATAGCTCAGGACTTCCAGACGGATTTGTTTGGGTTCCAGGCTGCGCTGGATTTCCCCGATCTGGGCGAAAGGGCTGTCTCCGGGACGGAAAACGAAGCGGAACAGACTGGCGGCTTTGAGACCGGCCAGGGTGGGCGCGCACTGGCGCACCAGTTCTGTTTCCAGGGTGATGGTCATGGTGGAGCCTCCTTGAATAAGTTAGTTATGACTAATTGATAACCAAAGAAAAATGGCTGTACTTCGAAAAATACCAGCCAAAATAGTTAGCAATTACTAACTAAACGAAGTATAACAAATCTCTCTGTTTTGTGCAACCATTTTTTTCTCCATCTTGCCACCGGCCCGGTTTTGGGCTATAATGAGGGTATAATTAATCAAACGAATAATTATTTTATTGGTACAGATGGGAGCGATGACCATGAAATGGTGGAAACCTGTGGTGGTGGGGCTGTCCCTGACCCTGGCACCGGGGATGATGCAGCCGGCCCTGGCCGGGAAGAAGGATCCCCAGCCCAAGGCGGTGAAGATGCCCTCCTGGACAGAACTGGCCCAGAAGCAGCCGGCAGCTTATGACAAGGCCACGCCGGAGGCCAGGCTCAGTGAGGAACAGCTGGCGGACTGGTGGAAGACCTTCCAGGACCCCAAACTGGACGCCCTGATCGAACTTTCACTGAAAAACAACCGGGATCTCCAGGCGGCCCAGGCCCGGGTGGAAGAAGCACGGGCCCAGTTGGGGATCAGCAAGGGAGAAGCCCTGCCCTGGCTGAATGTGGGAGGCACCTACGGACGGTATGAAGCCCCTCAGGGGGTCAACGACAAAATCAGCGATATGAGTCCCTATCCGGGGATGATCAACCCGCCCAACCGGAATTCTTCCGTAGCCGGGCTGGGCATCGATGCTTCCTGGGAACCGGACTTCTTCGGCCGGCTGAAGGCCAAGAAGCAGAGCGCCGCCCACAACCTGGCAGCCCAGCATGCAGCCCTGTACAGCACCTGGGTGACCCTCAGTGCGGAAACAGCCCTCAACTATGTATCTCTCCGGACCCTCCAGCAGGATCTGGACCTGTTGGAACGGCATGCAGCCCTGGAAGGGGAAAAAGCAGATCTGCTCCAGACCAATTACAATGCGGGGCTGATCAGCGGCTATCCTCTGGAAGCCATGCGGACCCAGGAACAGAATACCCGGGCGGAGATCCCCCGGACCCGGCAGTCCATCCAGGAGACCCTTACCCGGCTGTCCATCCTTACCGGGACGGAACCGGGCCAGCTCAATGACCTGTTGGAACCGGAAGATCTGCCGGAAATCGATCCGGAACTGTATCATGCCATTCCCGCCAACCTGAT
>NZ_FR902064.1:25392-33146 GCF_000437815.1 Acidaminococcus sp. CAG:542 | reverse complement strand
CGGCTGGAAGCCCAGATCGCCCGGACCAAAGAGGCACGGGCGGAACTGAAGCCCCGGTTCACCCTGGACGGGTTCCTGGGGCTCATCACCCTGGGGGGCGGGAATCTGTTCGGTTCCGGCGCCCATTCCTTTGCCATTGCGCCTTCCTTCACCTTCCCCCTGTTCCATGGGGGACAGCTGCGGCAGAATGTGAAGCTGCAGGATGCCCGGGCCAAAGAATACCAGGCCCAGTATGAAAACACGGTGCTGAAGGCGGCCGGGGAAGTCCAGGATGCCATGACCGGTATCGTTCAGGAAAAGGAACGGAAAGACAAGCTCACCGCCGGGGTGGACAATGCCCAGGGGGCTTTCGACCTGGCGGAAAACCGCTTCCAGGCGGGACTCAGCGATTATCAGCCGGTATTGGACAGCGAACGGATCCTGCTTACCATGAAACGGCAGGAAAACCGCAGCCGGGGCCAGGAACTGGCGGACCTGATCCACCTGTACAAGGCACTGGGCGGCGGCTGGCAGCCTCTTTCTGATGCGGAACAGGCGGAAATCAGCAGGGCAGAAGGGAAGGATAAATGATGGCATTTTGGGAAAACCTTTTACAGGACAAAAAGAAACTGGCGGCCCTGGTGGCAGCGGCAGCCCTGCTCATCGGCGGGGGCTCCTACGGCTACCACCGGTATCAGGTGCAGAAGGCGGCCCGGCAGCTGACCCTCTACGGGAACGTGGATGTGCGGGAAGTATCCGTGGCCTTCCGGGAAAGCGACCGGATTGCGGAAGAAATGGTGGAAGAAGGAGACAAGGTCACCAAGGGCCAGGTACTGGCCCGGTTGGATACCGATGAACTGAAAATCAAGAAGAGCAAGCTCCAGGCCCAGATCGCCGCCCAGCAGAGCGTGGTGGACAAACTCCACAACGGCACCCGGGCGGAAGATCTGGAAGCGGCCCGGGCCAAAGCCGATGAGGCGGCAGCCCAGGCGGACCAGGCCCGGCAGGATCTGGCCCGGGTGGAGAACGCCTTTGCCTCTTCCAATGGAAAATCCGTCAGCAAACAGGACCGGGATGCGGCCCGGACCAAGGTGGATGTAACGGCGGCCCAGGCGGAAGCGGCCCGGCAGGAATATGAAAAAGCCCAGGCCGGTCCCCGGGATGAAGATGTGGCCAGCGGGGAAGCCCAGCTGAAAGCCCTCCAGGAAGACGCCAAACACGTGGACTACCTGCTGAGCCAGGCGGAACTCAAGGCACCGGCAGACGGGGTCATCCGGTCCCGGCTGCTGGAAGTGGGGGATATGGCTTCTCCTCAGAAACCGGTGTTCAAGCTGTCTCTCAATGAAAAGAAATGGGTCCGGGTCTATGTAAGCGAAAAGGATCTGGGCCGGATCTATGAAGGGATGAAGGCGAAGATTTATACGGACAGCCATCCCAAGAATCCCATCGAAGGCCAGATCGGCTATATTTCCTCTACGGCAGAATTCACCCCCAAAACGGTCCAGACCACGGAACTGCGTACCTCCCTGCTGTACGAAGTCCGGGTCTATGTAACCGATCCTGACAATGTGCTGCGGATGGGAATGCCCGCCACGGTGCAGATCGACACGGAGCAGAGCCATGACTGAATGGGTGGTCCAGGCTGAAAAGCTGGACAAACTCTTTGATGACAAGCAGGGAAAGACCCATGCTCTCCAAGGCATCGACTTCCGGGCGGAAAAAGGGAAAATGACCGCCCTCATCGGTCCGGACGGGGCCGGGAAGACCACCACCATGCGGCTGATCTGCGGGCTCATGGACCCCACCGGCGGGAGCCTGAAGGTGCTGGGGCTGGATTCAGTGGCCGGGGCGGAGGAAATCCAGTCCCGGATCAGCTACATGCCCCAGAAATTCGGCCTTTATGAAGATCTGACCATCCAGGAGAATATGGATTTGTATGCGGACCTTCACGGGATCTCCCAGGATACCCGGAAGGAGCGTTTTGCCAAACTGCTGGACATGACCGGGCTGGCTCCCTTTACCGGCCGGCTGGCCGGGAAGCTGTCCGGGGGCATGAAGCAGAAACTGGGGCTGGCCTGCACCCTGGTACGTTCTCCGGATCTGCTGATCCTGGACGAACCTACCGTAGGGGTGGACCCTCTCAGCCGTGACGAGTTGTGGATCATCATTAAGCAGATGGTCCGGGAAGAAAACCTCAGCGTCATTGTATGCACCGCCTACATGAACGAGGCGGCCATGTGCGACCATGTGTATGTGCTGAACCTGGGCCAGATGCTGTTTGAAGGGACTCCCCAGGAATTGAGCCAGGTGGCGGCGGGAAAATGCTTCGAAGTGGACCCGCCGGAAGAACTGCCCTACCGGGTGCTCCAGGGATCCCTGCTGGATGACACGGAACAGATCATCGATGCGGTTCCGGAAAGCGGTACCGTCCGGTACATTGCCGCCCGGCCCGGGGAACCCATTCCCACCCTGGAGCGGTGGAGCCTGACCCCCCGGGCGGTGGAACCCCGGCTGGAAGACGGGTTCATGATCCTGCTCCACCAGGCGGCGGATCTGGAAAAGACCCGGATCCCCCTGGCTTCTCTGGACAAGATCCCGCCCCGTCCTTCCCAGAATGAAGTGAGCATCGAAGTGAAGGACCTGGTGAAGAAGTTCGGGGATTTCACCGCGGTTTCCCATACTTCCTTCCAGGTCCACAAAGGAGAGGTGTTCGGCCTTCTGGGGCCCAACGGGGCCGGGAAGACCACTACCTTCCGGATGCTCTGCGGCCTGATCCCCGCCACCGGCGGCAAGCTCAGCGTGGCCGGGGAGAACCTGCGGACTGCCCGGACGGAGGCCCGGGCCAAAATCGGCTACGTGTCCCAGAAATTCGCCCTGTACACCAAGCTCAGCGTACTGGAAAATCTCCAGTTCTACGGAGGCATGTACGGCCTGCCCCGGAAGAAGCTCCAGGAACGGATCCGCACGGTGCTGGAGGAATTCCAGCTCACCGGGACGGAATCCCACAACGCCGGGGACCTGCCGGGAGGCTACAAACAGCGGCTGTCCATGGCCTGTGCCCTGCTCCAGGAGCCGGAGATCCTGTTCCTGGACGAACCCACCAGCGGCATCGATCCCCTGGCCCGGCGGATGTTCTGGCGGGAAATCACGGATCTGTCCTGCAAAGGGACCACCATCATCATCACTACCCACTTTATGGAAGAATCCGAGTACTGCGACCGGATCATGATCCAGGACCACGGGAAGATGCTGATCATCGGTTCCACAGACGAAATCCGGGAAAAACTCCATAAACCGGGGGCCAATATGGATTCCATGTTCATCGACATTGTGAATCAGGCCCGGGCCAGGGGAGAGGAGGCAGCCCAATGAGAGACAATCTGCGCCGGATCCGGGCTCTGACGGTGAAGGAGTTCCGGGAAGTGCTCCGGGATAACTCCAGCCTGGCCCTGGGCATCCTGCTGCCCATCCTGCTGATCCTGGTGATCGGCTATGGCATCAGCCTGGATGTGAAGCACGCCCCCATCGGGGTGGTGCTGGAGGACGCGTCTCCGGAGGCCCGGCAGGTGGTGGATTTCGTGGATGGATCGGAATACTTCCGACCCACCTACATGACCAGCATGAACCAGGCGCTCCGAGCCATGGAACAGCGGAAAATCGACGCTATCCTCCGGGTGCCTCCGGATTTCAGCCGCCAGCTCCACCAGGGGGACGGACGGGTCCAGCTGCTGCTGTACGGCACGGACACCACCACCGCCATGAGCATCCAGAGTTATGTGGAAACGGCGGCGGCCCAGTGGTCCGCCCGCCAGATGGCCGGCCAGGGCGTGGGAGCCGTGGACCTGGAATCCAGGCTCTGGTTCAATGATGCCCATGAAAGCACCTGGTACTTTTTGCCCGGGCTGATCCTGATGATCGTCACCCTGGTGGGGGTGCTGCTCACCGCCGGGGTCATGGCCCGGGAATACGAACGGGGGACCTTTGAATCCCTGTTCGTGACCCCGGTGAAAAAAGGGGAGATCATTGTGGCCAAGATGATCCCCTATTTCTGCATTGCCCTGCTGGGGGTCTTCATCTGTCTGATCCTGTCCCGGTTCCTGTTCCAGGTGCCTCTGGTAGGGTCCCTGTCCCTGATTTTGCTGTTTTCCGTCCTGTACCTGCTCACCGCCCTGGGCATGGGGATGCTGATTTCTGTGGTGACCAAAGCCCAGTTCATGGCCATCCAGGTTGCCCTTCTGGTAAGCTTCCTGCCCAGCATCATGCTTTCCGGGTTCCTGTTCGACCTGCGGGCCACCCCCCGGTGGGTCCAGTGGATCGGGGAAGTGCTGCCCTTCAAGCATTATCTGGTGGCCCTGAAGACCCTGTTTTTGGCCGGTGACCTGTGGCCGGTGATCCTGCCCCAGGCCGGCTGGCTGCTGTTTTTCATGGTGCTTTTCCTGGGCCTGGCCCTCCAGCGTATCCGAAAGAAGGTGGAATGAATGACGCCCTGGCAGCTATTTTGTCAGCAGGTCCGGTATATCTGCCGGAAAGAACTGCTGGCCATCTGGAAGGACAAGGCCTTCCGGCAGATTCTGGTAGTCCCCACTCTGGTCCTGGGGGTGATTTTCGGCTACACCGCCACCTTCAATGTGGAGGATGTGACTTATGCGGTATTGGACCAGAGCCATTCAGAGGCTTCCACCTCTCTGCTGGCCACCCTGGACGGCACCCGTTTTTTCCATCGGGTGGCGGATCTCCAGAATACCGCCCAGCTCAAGGATCCCATCGACCGGGAAGAAGCCATGGTGGTGCTGGCCATTCCCTCTGATTTTGAAGAGAAACTGGCCCGGGGAGAAAAAGCCCCCCTCCAGGTAATCACCGATGGCCGGAATACCATGACCGCCAGTCTGGCTTCCGCCTACACCTCCCGGGTGGTCCAGCAGTGGCTGGAAGCCCGGACCGGCCAGAAACCGCCCCTTTCCGTGGAAACCCGGACCTGGTTCAACCCCAACCAGCTGACCCTGTGGTATTTTGCTCCCGGGATCCTGGGGCTCATGAGCTTTTCCCAGGTGATCCTTTTGGCCGGCATGTCCGTAGCCCGGGAACGGGAGGAAGGGACCTTCGAACAGCTGCTGGTGACCCCGGCGTCCCCCCTGGTGCTCCTGATTGGGAAGGCGTTCCCTCCGGTGCTGGTGGGGCTGCTCCAGGGGACGCTGCTCCTGCTGCTGGATCTGTTCTGGTTCCAGGTGCCTTTTGAAGGGTCCTACCTGACCCTGTACCTGGTGCTGCTGGTCTATTTCCTCAGTTCCACCGGCATCGGGCTGAGCATTTCTTCCGTGTGCAGTTCCATGCAGCAGGTCCAGGTGTACACCTATGTGTATCTGATCCCCAATGCCCTTTTGAGCGGGGTGGCCACCCCGGTGCGGAACATGCCCCAGTTCCTCCAGATCCTGACTTATGCGGATCCTCTCCGGTTTGCCCTGGATGCCATCCGCCGGATCTATTTTGAAGGAGCGGGCCTTGGCACCATTGCACCGGATCTGTTGCCCATGGCCGTAGTGGCCGTCCTGACCCTCTGGCTGGCAGCGGTTTTATTCCGGAAGAATTTGGGGTAGAATAAGTATAAGTGAAGAGTCGAATACGAAAGGAGCCATGCCCATGAATGACGTGCTGCGCAAAATGGTGGAGGACTATATCCACAACCGGATGCCGGAATACCTCCAGACTCTGTATGATGTGATCACCATCCCTTCTCCCACAGGAGAAGAGGACAGGAAGGCCCAGTGGATCCTGGAACAATTGGAAGCCATGGGGGCGGAAGGCGCATACCGGGATGAAGCCGGCAATGTGATCTATCCCCACTGCATTGAAGGAGTGGACAAGTTCCCTTTGTACACCGCCCATATGGATACGGTGTTTGCGGGAGTGGACAGGATCACTCCGGACATCGACGGGCACATCCTGAAGGCCCCTTCCTGCGGGGACAACAGTTCTGACGTGGCTGCCCTGCTGTTCCTGATCCGGATGATGCTGACCCTGAAGCTCCGGACGCCGGCGGTGTTCGCCTTCAATGTGGGAGAAGAAGGGCTGGGGAACCTGAAAGGGAGCCGGGCCCTTACTGATGCCTTCGGGGACCGGCTCAGCTATTTCATGGCCGTGGACGGGAACAGCGACCGGTTCGTGAACCTGGCCGTAGGGTCCCGGCGGTACGCGGTCCATGTGGTCACGGCCGGGGGCCACAGCTATGCGGCTTTCGGGGCAGCCAACGCCATCAACGAAGCCGCGGGAATCATCCGGGATTTCTACAGCCTCCAGGTGCCCAAAGATCCCCGGACCACCTACAATGTGGGGACCATCCAGGGAGGTACCACCATCAACTCTATTGCTGCGGAAGTGGAATTCACCGTGGACCTGCGGTCCGTATCCCATTCCGAACTGGAAAAGCTGGATGCCGCCTTCCAGGCCATCCTGAAGGCCCACACCACGGACAAGGTAAAGGTGGAGACCCTGCTTCTGGGAGAGCGGCCCTGCAGCGAAGGGGTGCAGCACCATGAAATCCATGACCGGATCACCGCCATCCGGAAACGGGAAGGCCTGAAAACGGTGTTCAGTGCCAGCAGTACTGATGCCAACATTCCTCTCAGTCGGAACATCCCGGCCATCGCCTTCGGCATCAGCCTGGGCAAAGGGGCCCACACCCTCCAGGAAGAACTGGACATGACCAGCCTGGAACCGGGCCTGAAGCAGCTGGCGGCGTTTATTTGGGAGATGTAAGAGCTGCTGACAGGGAAAGGGGCTGTTGCGCACGCAACAGCCCCCTTTCCTATTCCCAATTTTCTGCGTATAATAAGAATCATAAAGAAAACTGCGGGAAACCGGGAGTTGGGGATGGTTTCCTTATACGGAAGGGGAATGGTTATGTCCAAGAAATGCAAACAGTGCGGCTGCGAACTGGCGGACGATGCCCTGTTCTGCGTCCAGTGCGGCGCCAAACAGGATCCGGTGGTGAAATGCCCCAAATGCGGTCATATGAACCCGGCGGCCAATGATTTCTGCACCGAATGCGGTACCCGGCTGAAGGAAACAAAGCCGGAGGAAAAGGGTGCCGGAGATGAAAAGCCGGCTGAATCCGTACAGCCAGCTCAGGAAGAAACTTACAAAGTAGTGGTGGCGGAACCGGTTTCCGGCGGCCAGGGAGGCGGCGGGAACCAGGGCTTCCAGAACTTCCGGATGCCTCCGGTTCCTCCGGAGGGCAACGGAAAGAAAAAGAAGATCCTGGCCATCATCGGGGTACTTGTGGTGGTCCTGGGACTGTTCTTCGCCTTTGGGGGCGGCAGCAAACCCATCCAGGTGAAATCCGGTGAAATCGTGGATGACTATATCCGGGACCAGAGTTCCGGAGATAAAAAATACAAGGACAAGACCGTCCAGGTTTCCGGTAAGGTAAAATGGAAGGGGCAGTTCAACAATTCCCAGAATTACAGCATTACCCTGGAAAGCCGGAAAAACGGCGGCAAGACCTATCAGGTGCTGGTGGATGTGCCGGCCAAACGGGCCAGCATCGTCAATGATCTGAAAATCGGGGATTTCGTCAATGTGAAGGGGAAATGCGTGGGTATCGTGAAACAGAAGAGCCCCACCCTGATCAGTGTCCAGATCAAATCCACCAAGATCAATGACCAGGATGCGGACTGAGGGGCAGGAGGCGTAACCCATGGCGAAATTTTGTGCCCATTGCGGGAATCAGCTGACGGAAGAGGAAAAATTTTGTCCGGTCTGCGGCAAGCCGGTGCAGC
>NZ_FR902064.1:0-25355 GCF_000437815.1 Acidaminococcus sp. CAG:542 | reverse complement strand
CCCCGGTTCAGCCGGACCAGCAGGAAAAGGGAGCAACCCAGCCGGCACCCCAGCCCCAGAAGGCTTCCTTTGAGACTTTCCAGCCCCGGGAAGATTTGCCCCACAAAAGCGGCCGGGGCAAATGGATTGCCCTGGTGATTCTCCTGATGCTGGCGGCGGCCGGGGCAGGGATCTTCTTTGCCCGGCAGAAGGATGCCGGGAGCGGGTCCGATGCCAAACCGGCGGTGACCCAGGAAGAAAAGAAACCGGGAACTTCGGCTCCCAAGACCCAGCCCAAGGCGGAAGGGGCTGACCAGAAAGCCGCGGACGGGAAAAAGACGGACAAATCCTTCGGAAAGATCACCGGTACCGACGTGCGTCTCCGGGCGGGTGCCGGAACCAATACGGATATTGTGGACTATTTCGATGAAGGAGAAAAGGTGGAGATTACCGGACGGAAGGACAACTGGTATCGGGTGAAACGGGACAACGGACAGACCGGGTATGTTTCGGTCCAGTTCTGCCGGCGTCTGTAACCGGCTTCCGGAAAGGAGGGGACCATGGGAAAATATCATGACGCGTACCAAAAACGGAGATGGAAGGGACCGGCCTGGGGCGTCTTTTTCATCCTGGTCCTGCTGCTGGCAGTGGGGTTCGCCATCAAAGGCTGCCGGGGCGGACAGCCGGCGGAAGAAGCAGAGGAAATTCCGGCGGCACCGGCTGTTACCAGGGATGTGCGCCAGACCCCGGAACCCCACGACTACTCCATCCTGGTCAAAAAAGGAGAATTTACCCTGTTCCTCCTGGACCACGGGGAACCGGTGGCCCAATGGCCGGTGGCCCTGGGGAAGAATCCCGGGCAGAAGCAGATGAGCGGGGACATGAAGACCCCGGAGGGAACCTTCCCGGTGGATGAAATCATCGATGCCTCCAGCTGGTCCCATGATTTCCACGACGGCAAAGGGGTGATCCAGCACGCCTACGGGCCCTGGTTCATCAGCCTGGATACCCGGAGCCTGAGCCAGGGAAAATGGGACGGCATCGGCATCCATGGCACCCACGACCCGGCCTCCATCGGCACCCGGGCCTCCGAAGGCTGCATCCGGATGAACAATGAAGATCTGGAAAAGCTGAAGGCCTGTGTGAAAGTAGGGACAAAGGTGACGGTGGAAGAGTAAAAGGCTGTCAGCGGCCGTTGACAGCTGACCGTTGACCGGCCTGGCTGCTTCAGCGGCCAGGTCTTGAAAGGAGAAATTCATGGACACCATTCGTCTTGTAAAGGAACCGGAAAACTTCCGGGCGGCCCTGTATGACGGGGCCGTGGAAATCGGAAAATGCACCTATGGGGTGACCCGTCCCGGGGTTTGGACCCTGGAACACACCATTGTGGATCCCCAGTACGGAGGCCAGGGCCTGGCCGGGAAACTGGTCCGGGCGGTGGCGGACATGGCCCGGGAAGCCGGGGTGAAAATCATCCCCCAGTGTTCCTATGCCCGGGTCCAGTTCGACCGGAAACCGGAATTTGCAGATGTGTACGAAAAAGAGTAGACTGCACAGAAACAAAAGTCCCAGAAACTGTTAAAAGAGATACAAAAGTGAACAATTTAAACTTTTTCAGAAAAAATATTTGACAAGCTGTTTTTCCAGTGCTACTATACAACCATCAATTCAATAAGAACCAAAAACCTTTGAGGTGGAGATAACGCCAGAAAATGTGCGCACAGAGAGTCCGGGAAGCTGAGAGCCGGACCGTGGCAGTCTGACAAATGGACCACTGAGGGCGCGATGAAATCTTCGGAAAGTATCCCGCGACGCAGCACCGACGTTACCGGTGAGGAATGTGTTGGCATTCTGCTTGAGGTGTGGAGCTCCGGCTCCATTACAGGGTGGTACCGCAGGTTATGACACCTGTCCTTGTAGGAGGACAGGTGTTTTTTTATTGCAGTGCAGGTATCCGGGTGGAATGATCAGCCCGGATACTTTTTCTTTTATCAGTGAGGAGGAACAGTCATGAAACAACAGAGTCTGGAAGAAAGCAAAGCCCTGGCCCAGGGATATGCGGCGGTGCCTGTGGTCCGGGAAATCCTGGCGGATACCGCCACCCCCATTGGTCTGGTGAGCCTGGTACGGAAGGAAAGCAGCCGGTATTTCCTGTTGGAAAGCCTGGAACAGAACGACCAGGCCGGCCGGTATTCCTTCATCGGCTTCGACCCTGTTGCCCGGCTCCGGGCCAAGGACCGGAACGCCCAGGTGGAATTTGCCGGCAGCCGGATCCCGGTAGATCCCAACCGGCCCCTGGAGGCCCTCCGGTCCATCCTGAAGGCTTACCGGGTCCCCAAAATCCCCGGGCTGCCTCCTTTTACCGGCGGGTTCGTAGGGTATTTCTCCTACGACTTTTTCCAGTACTGTGAACCCAGCCTCCATTTCGACCCGGCCAAGGCCACGGCCTTCCCGGATTTCGACCTGATGCTCTTCGACAAGGTGATCGCCTTCGACCGGGTGCTCCAGAAAATGTACCTGATCGTGAACATCAAGACCGATGACCTGGAAGGGAACTACGCCAAGGCCCAGAAGAACCTGGATGCCATGGAAGCCCTGGTCCGGCAGCCGGTGGCGCCGCCGGCCTTCACACCGGCTCATCTGGGGCCCATCACCAGCAATCAGGACAAAGCGACCTATGGAGAAAATGTGGAGAAGATCAAAGAACACATCCGGCAGGGGGATATTTTCCAGGCGGTGTATTCCCAGCGGTTCTCCGCTTCCTACGACCAGGATCTGTTCAACATGTACCGGATCCTCCGGACCACCAACCCTTCCCAGTACATGGTGCTGCTGAAGAACGACAATCTGGAAATCGCCGGTTCTTCTCCGGAAACCCTGATCAAGGTCCAGGACCGGGAAATCACCTCCATGCCCATTGCGGGCACCCGGCGGAGAGGCCGGACCGAAGAGGAGGACAAAGCCCTGGAACGGGACATGCAGACGGACCCCAAGGAACTGGCGGAACACAATATGCTGGTGGACCTGGCCCGGAACGATGTGGGCAAGGTGGCGGAATTCGGGTCCGTAAAAGTCCATGATCATCTGCTGGTGAAAAAGTTCTCCCATGTGATGCACATGACCACCCGGGTCACCGGTACTCTGAAGGAAGGGAAGGATGCCATCGACACCCTGTGTGCCGCCTTCCCGGCCGGGACCCTTTCCGGGGCTCCCAAAGTCCGGGCCTGTGAGATCCTGGATGGACTGGAACCGGAACGGCGGGGACCCTACGGCGGGGGCATGGGATACCTGGATTTTGCCGGGAACATGGACATCTGCATTGTGATCCGCACCGCTGTGAAATACGGGGACACCGTTTCCTTCCAGACCGGCAGCGGTATTGTGGCCGACTCCAAGGTGGAGGACGAATTCATGGAAACCATCAACAAGGCAGCGGCCGTACGGCAGGCTTTGGAAGCAACCACGGAGGCGTAACATGGAACTGATCATCGACAACTACGACAGCTTTACCTACAATCTGTATCAATATATGGGCACCCTGAACCCGGACATCCAGGTGATCCGGAACGATGCCATTACGGTGGAAGGGATCCGGAAGCTCCAGCCGGACCACCTGATCCTGTCTCCCGGGCCCGGCCGGCCCTGCGATGCAGGGGTCTGCGAACCGGCTCTCCGGGAACTGAAAGGGGAATTCCCCATCCTGGGGGTGTGCCTGGGCCATCAGGCCATCGGAGAAGTGTTCGGAGGCACCGTTACCTACGCCCGGCAGCTGATGCACGGGAAGCAGTCCACGGTGACCCTGGACCGGACTTCCCCCCTGTTCAAGGGCCTGCCGGAACAGATCCTGGTGGGGCGGTACCATTCCCTGGCCATCGACCCGGATAACCTGCCGGAAGTCCTGAAGGCAACGGCCACTACGGAAGACGGGGAAGTGATGGCGGTGGAACATCGGGACTATCCCATTTACGGACTCCAGTTCCATCCGGAATCCATCCTGACCCCGGAAGGCATGACCATCATCCGGAATTTCCTGGATCTGAAAATCACCAAGCAGCAAGCAGGAGGCATAGATCATGATTAAAGAAGCCATCATCAAACTGGTCAACAAAGGAGACCTGACCTACAACGAAGCCAAGGAAGTGATGCTGGAGATCATGGGAGGCAAGACCACTCCCACCCAGAATGCAGCGTTCCTGGCGGCTCTTTCCACCAAAAGCGCCAAGGCGGAAACCATCGACGAAATCACCGGCTGTGCGGAAGCCATGCGGTCCCTGGCCACTCCCGTCCCCCATCCCGGGATGGAAGTGATGGAAATCGTGGGCACCGGCGGGGACGGAGCCCATTCCTTCAACATTTCCACCACCTCCGCCATGGTACTGGCCGCCGGCGGGGTGAAGGTGGCCAAACACGGGAACCGGGCCGCTTCTTCCCTGTGCGGCACCGCGGACTGTCTGGAAGCCCTGGGGGTGAACATCCAGCAGGATCCGGCCCTGGCTCTGAAAATGCTGGAGGAGACCAACTTCTGCTTCCTGTTTGCCCAGAAATACCATGCAGCCATGAAGTATGTGGGGCCCATCCGGAAGGAACTGGGGTTCCGGACCGTGTTCAATATCCTGGGGCCCCTTACCAACCCGGCCAAACCGGAAATGTTCCTCCTGGGGGTCTATGACGGCTACCTGGTGGAACCTTTGGCCAAGGTGCTGTGTTCCCTGGGGGTGAAACGGGGCCTGGTGGCCTACGGCCAGGAAAAACTGGACGAAATCTCTCCCAACGGGCCCACCACCATCTGTGAGCTCCGGGACGGGTACTACCGGTCTTCGGTGATCCGGCCGGAAGATTTCGGTCTGGTTCCCGGGAAGAAAGAAGACCTGGTGGGAGGGACCCCGGAAGAAAATGCCCGGATCACCCGGGACATCCTCTCCGGGAAGCTCCAGGGCACCAAACGGAATGCGGTGCTCATGAATGCCGGGGCCGGCCTGTTCGTGGCCGGGAAGGCGGACACCATCGCTGACGGGGTGAAACTGGCGGCGGAACTCATTGACAGCGGCAAGGCCCTGGCCGCCCTGGAAAAAGTCATCAAAGTCAGCAACGAATAAACGGAAGGTGCGGAACATGATCCTGGATACCCTGGCAGAAGCCACCCGGCAGCGGGTGGAAAAACAGAAAAAGGAAAAAGACTTCTACACCCTCCGGCGGGAAGCGGAAGCCCTGCCCCGGGACCGGGAGGGCTGCTTCCGGGAAGCCCTGGGGAGACCGGGCCTCAACTTCATTACGGAAGTGAAGAAGGCCTCTCCGTCCAAAGGGCTCATCGCTCCTGACTTTCCCTATGTGGCCATTGCCCGGCAGTATGAAGCCCTGGGGGCTGCCGCCATTTCCGTGCTGACGGAAACGGACTACTTCCTGGGCAGCGACCGGTATCTCCGGGAAATCCGACAGGCGGTGGGAACGCCCCTCCTGCGGAAGGACTTCACCCTGGATGACTACATGGTGTGCCAGGCCAAGACCCTGGGGGCCGATGCCATCCTGCTGATCGCCGCCATCCTCAGCGACAGCCAGCTCCAGGAATACCGGCTGCTGGCGGAAAGCCTGGGCATGGACGCCCTGGTGGAAGCCCATGATGAAGAGGAAGTGGAACGGGCCCTCCGGAGCGGCGCCCGGGTCATCGGAGTGAACAACCGGAACCTGAAGGACTTTACCGTGGACATCGGCAACAGCCTCCGGCTCCGGTCCCTGGTACCGGAAACCATTCCCTTTGTGGCGGAAAGCGGCATCAAAAGCCGGCAGCAGACCGCCCAACTGGAACAGGCCGGGGTCAACGGAGTGCTCATCGGGGAAACCCTCATGCGGAGCCCGGATATGAAAGCCGCCCTGGCAGAACTGCGGGGTGAGGTCCTGTGACGAAAATCAAGCTGTGCGGGATCCGGCGGCCAGAGGATGTGGCCATGGTGAACCGGGCCCAGCCGGATTATGCCGGGTTCGTCTTCGCCCCCGGCAGGCGGCAGGTAACGGCGGAACAGGCGGAAAACCTCCGCCGGCAGCTGGACCCGGCCATTGCCGCCGTAGGCGTCTTCGTAAAGGCTCCTGTGGAAGAAGCGGCGGCCCTGGCCAACCGGGGCACCATCCAGCTGATCCAGCTCCATGGAGAAGAAGACGAAGCCTATGTGAAGGCCCTCCGAGAACGGACAACGGCTCCCATCATCCGGGTGATACGGGTACGGGGACCGGAAAGCCTCCGGGACCTGGACCGGTATGACTGCGATTATTTCCTGCTGGATACCTATTCCGGCAGCCAGTTCGGAGGGCTGGGGAAAACCTTCGACCACAGTCTGCTCCGGCAGGCCCGGTTCCCCAGACCCTTTTTCCTGGCCGGGGGACTGGATGCAGACAATGTGGCGGCGGCCATTGCTGGGTGCAGCCCCTTCGGGGTGGATACCAGCAGTGGCATCGAAACTGCCGGAACGAAAGATGAAAACAAAATCCGCGCTTTTGTGAGCGCTGTAAGAAAAGAGGAAGAATCATGAGCAATGGAAGATTTGGCAGACATGGCGGCCAATATGTATCGGAAACCCTGATGAACGCAGTGCTGCAGCTGGACGAAGCCTACAACCGGTTCAAGGATGATCCGGAATTCCTTCAGGAACTGCGGACTCTGTACCATGACTATGCCAACCGGCCCAGCCTGCTGTACTATGCGGAAAAGATGACCAGGGATCTGGGGGGCGCTAAAATCTATCTGAAACGGGAAGACCTGAACCACACCGGGGCTCACAAGATCAACAACGCCCTGGGCCAGTGCCTCTTGGCCAAGAAAATGGGCAAGAAACGGGTCATCGCCGAAACCGGCGCCGGCCAGCACGGGGTGGCCACCGCTACTGTGGCGGCTCTCATGGGCCTGGAATGTGAAGTGTACATGGGCAAGGAGGACACCATCCGCCAGGCCCTGAACGTGTACCGGATGGAACTTCTGGGGGCCAAAGTGGTGCCAGTGACCACCGGCACTGGCACCCTGAAGGACGCGGTCAGCGAGGCCATGCGGGATTGGTGCACCAATGTGGAAAACACCTTCTATGTGCTGGGATCCTGCATGGGGCCCCATCCCTATCCCACCATCGTCCGTGATTTCCAGAAAATCATCGGGGAAGAAGTGAAAGCCCAGATGCTGGAGAAGGAAGGCCGGCTGCCCGATGTGGTCATGGCCTGCGTAGGGGGCGGCAGCAATGCCATCGGCTTGTTCTACGATTTCATCCCGGACAAAAACGTCCAGCTGATCGGGGTGGAAGCCGCCGGCCGGGGAGTGAACACCGCGGAAACCGCCGCCACCATCGCCCGGGGGAAACCGGGGATCTTCCACGGGATGGAATCCTATTTCCTCCAGGATGAAGACGGGCAGATCGCCCCGGTGTACTCCATTTCCGCCGGTCTGGATTATCCGGGGATCGGGCCGGAACACGCCAACCTGTACGATACGGGCCGTGCCCAGTACGTGCCCATCACCGACGACGAATCGGTGGAAGCGTTTGAATATCTGTCCCGGACGGAAGGCATCATTCCGGCCATTGAAAGTGCCCATGCGGTGGCCTATGCCATGAAACTGGCACCCACCCTGCCCAAGGACAAGATCATCGTGGTGAACCTGTCCGGCCGGGGGGACAAAGACGTGGCAGCCATTGCCAGATACAAGGGGGTAGATCTGCATGACTAGGATTACTGACGCATTCAAGAAACAGGGGAAGCTGTTCATTCCCTTCATTACCGCAGGGGATCCGGACCTGGACACTACGGAAAAACTGATCTATGCCATGGAAGAGGCAGGAGCCGGGCTCATTGAAATCGGCATCCCCTTCTCCGATCCCACTGCCGAAGGGCCGGTGATCCTGGAAGCGGACACCCGGGCCCTGGCTGCAGGGACCAGGATCAAGGACATTTTCGCCATGCTGGCCCGGGTCCGGGAAAAGACCCGGATCCCCATGGTGTTCCTTACCTATGTGAACCCCATCTTCACCTACGGCCGGGAGAAGTTCTTCCAGCAGTGCCGGGATGTGAAAATCGACGGGGTCATCGTCCCGGACGTGCCCTATGAAGAAAAGGACACCATCGCTCCGGAAGCGGAAAAATACGGGGTGGAGATCATTTCCATGATTGCTCCCACCTCCCACCAGCGGATCCAGATGATTGCCAGAGAAGCCCAGGGATATATTTACCTGGTTTCTTCTCTGGGGGTCACCGGGGTGCGGAAATCCATTACCACCAACCTGAAGGAAATCGTGGACAAGATCCGGGAAGTCTCCGACAAACCCATTGCTGTAGGCTTCGGCATCTCCACCCCGGAACAGGCCAAAGAAATGGCAGCCATCAGCGACGGAGCCATCGTAGGCAGCGCCATCGTGAAACTCTGCGCCCAGTACGGTAAAGACGCCGTGGAACCGGTGAAGGCGTACGTAAAGGAAATGGCAGAGGCAGTGGAAGAGGCGAAGTGAAACAAGGCTGTTGCTTCTCCGCCAGCTGCGGCCCGTGACCAGGGGGTGTGAATTCTTTCACACCCCCTTTTTCTGATGCATCCATTTCTTTTTTACGGTATAATAGAAATGAAAGAAGGAATGATCATAAATTGTAACGTTTAAAGGAGAAACATCATGCTGGGAAAATATAAAGCGGTGATTGCGGGAATCGGGGTCCTTTTGGCGGCGGTGGCGGGATTTTTCCTGCTGGGGCCGGGAAAGAATCCGGACCCGGGCCAGGTGGCCCAGATCCAGGGGAAACGGAACATCCTGGTGATGGGAGTGGACCGGCGGAGCGGCGATACCGGCCGGTCTGACACCCTTTTTGTGACCATGCTGGACACTTCCCGGAACCAGGCAGCTCTTTTGTCCATCCCCCGGGATACCCTGGTCTCCATTCCCGGCCACGGCTGGGACAAGGTGAACCATGCCTATGCCTACGGAGGCCATGAACTGAGCCGGAAGACTGTGGAAAACTTCCTGGGGATCCCCATCAGCAACTATGTACTGGTGGATTTCCAGGGGTTCATCAAGCTGGTGGATGCCATTGGCGGGGTGGACATTGACGTGGAAAAGTCCATGCAGTATACGGACCCTTATGACGGGGAAAACGGCCTGGTGATCAATCTCCAGCCTGGGAAGCAGCATATGGACGGGACCACCGCCATCCAGTACGTCCGGTATCGGGATGAGGAAGGGGACATCGGCCGGGTGGCCCGGCAGCAGAAGTTCATGAAGGCGGTGTTCGCCAAGCTCCGGTCCGCCAGCCTCCTGACCCGGGCCCCGGAAATCGCCCATACCCTGTACCAGAGCATCGATACGGATCTGTCGGCAGGGGACCTGGCATCTCTTTTGGTGACCTTTGCCAAGAACGTGTCCGGTACTTCCCAGCTGGAAACCGCCATGGTCCAGGGAAGCCCCGCCTATATTGATGACATCAGCTACTGGATCCCCAACATGACGGCCCTGCGCCAGCAGGTGGCCCAGCTCCAGGGGGTCCAGCCAGGGGAAGGATACCGGATGGCGGCCCAGGCAGCCAAGAAGAAGTATGACGAACTGCTGGGCACCAACAGTGCCGCCGGCAGCGGGGAGAAACGGACTCTCCAGGTGCAGAATCAGGAACTGAAGAAAGCCGTGGAAAAAGCCCGGAAAATGGACAAAGAAAAAGCGGCCCTGCCTGTGGGAGACAGCAGCGGTACCGGCAAGGGCAGCACGGCGCCCAATCTGCCGCCCCCGCCGCCCCAGAAAACCCTCCGGGCCTCCCTGGTCAACTGTAGCGGCAATCCTCAGTACGGAGTGGAAGCGGCCAATGACGCCCGGAACGCCGGGTTTGCCATTGTGAGCATCACCAACGGCAGCCCCATGGACCGGACCCAGGTGCTGATCAATGCCGGCAGCAGCGCCGCCGAAGAGCGCACCGGAGCCCTGCCTTTCGACTTCCAGCTGATCCAGGGAGCCGTAAGCCCCAGCAGCGGGGATGTGGTGATTTATGTAGGACGGGATTATGGGAAGTAGGGGGGTGAATGAATTCACCCCGGTCGCGGACCGCGACTTATAGCTCGCGACTCGCGACCAAAAGTGGTTGTTGCCTACGCAACAGCCACTTTTTTACTCTACCAACATTATATGAATTAACCAACAAATAAAATAACTATGAAAAAACTGAAAATATTCTTGCATATTGTATACAAGAGTGCTATAATGCAACTGTAAGTTGAATTTGCCCCTCATTTGGCCCTTGTTTTCAAGGGCTTTTTTTTTTGGCGTTTTGCCCGTCAGCGGTCAAGACGTGAGACGCACGGCGTGGGACTGGGGCTGTTGCACGTTGCGTGCAGCAGCCCCCTTATCAGCGGTCAATGATCAGCGGCCGGATGATAAAATTTGCAGGCAAATTCTATGAATGTGTAAATTGGACCCGTAGGGGCTCCACGCCGGGGAGCCCGCTTTTGCATCGTTGGTTCGTGCATTCGGCGGGGCGCCGGGCCTGCGCCCCCTACGGTCTGACCTATTTTAAGATTAATTTGTTAAAATTGATTTCCTTCGGCTGTCAACCCTGTAGGGAAGTCATTGACAAAATAACATTACAGGCCTAAAATGAAAAACATCACGAATGTATACAAAATGCGGGACTGTCCCGCAGAGCAGGAAAGTAGGATGGTAGAACATGCATATCGATATCCACACCCGTTTCATTACCCTGTTGGGAGATCCCCTGACCCAATCCTTTGCGGCCCGGATGCAGAACAGAGGGTATGAGGCGGCAGGGCTGAACCTGGTGTATTTCTACACGGTGACCGGGAACGAACACCTGGGTGAAATCATCCAGGGACTGCGGCACATGCCCTTTGCCGGGTTTGCCGTCACCAAGCCCAACAAGGTGAAAGTCCTGGAATACCTGGACGAACTGGATCCCCTGTGTGCCAAAATGGGGTCCAGCAATACGGTGGTGAAACTGCCGGATGGACGGCTGAAAGGGTACAACACCGACGGGGTGGGCTTTTACCGGGCCCTGGAGGAAGCCGGGGTGCCCGTCAGCGGAAAGACCTTCTTCTGTTTCGGCAGCGGAGGAGCCGGCCGGGCCATTTGTTCGGCCCTGGCTTACCATGGAGCCGGCCGGATCCTGATTACGGATCTGGTGGAAGAAAGCGCCCGGAGCCTGGTGGCGGACATCAACAAAAACTTCGCACCTGTGGCGGAATTCGTGGCTTATGGAGATTTTTCCCGGGTCAAAGAAGCCAATGCCGTCATCAATGCCAGCGGGGTGGGCATGGGGAAAACCGCAGGCCGGACCCCTCTGCCTCCGGAATACATCCGGCCCGGCCAGTTTTACTTCGACGCCTGTTACAATCCGGCCCGGACCCGGTTCCTGGAAAATGCGGAAAAAGCCGGGTGCCCGGTGCTGAACGGGCTCACCATGAGTCTCTACCAGGGAACGGCCCAGGTGGAACTGTGGTCAGGGAAGAAGGCTCCGGTGGAAGCCATGGGTCAGGAACTGGAGAAAATCCTGGCAGAAAAAAAGCAGCAGGAGTAGGGCTTCTGCTGCAAAGTAGCAAAGTAGAATGGAGAGAAACAAAATGGAAAATGTGAAGGAAAGCAGCAAGGCAGTACAACGCAACTCTGTAAACGCTCTGATCCACTGGCTGGATCTGCACCTGGAAGAGACCTTCCTGGTGGTGATGCTGGTTCTCATTGCCGGCATCACTATGCTCCAGGTCATTGTCCGGAAAATCCCGGGCATGGCGTCTCTCACCTGGGCAGAAGAACTGTGCCGGTTTTTGTGGATTTGGAGCGTTTTTCTGTCCCTGCCCTATACCATCCGAATGGACAGTATGCTCCGGGTGGGGGTGCTGAAGGACATGCTCCCGGAAACTCTCCGGAAGGTGCTGAATCTGGTGGTGGACGGGATCACTCTGGGCTGCATGGGGGTCCTGGGCCTTTACGCGGTGGAAGTGGTGTCAGTAATTGCTGAAAGCCACGAGATTTCCCCGGCTATGCAGTGGTCCATGGCCTTTGTGTACAGCTTCATGGTCCTGGGGTTCTTCCTGGGAGTGGTCCGGTCCATCCAGATGCTCTGGATCCATGTCCAGCATCTCCAGGAAAAGGAACTGTCCACCCTGGAACAGACTCTCCAGGATGCGGCTGACGAAGCGGCCCTGGCCCGGGAAGGGGATGACTGAATGTCCGCGGTACTGATTTTTTCCGTCTTTCTCCTGGCCATTGCTCTGTCCCTGCCTATCGGCATCAGCATGATCCTGGGGGCCACCGCTCCCATTGCCCTGTTCCATCAGGGAGGCACCATGGGCCAGGTGCTGAACAATGCCTTTTCCGGGGCCAATTCCACCCCCATCCTGGCAGTGCCCCTGTTCATCCTTGGGGGTGTGATTATGGCCAAGGGCGGGATTTCCCGGAAACTGTTCAACTTCTTCGCCTTTTTTGCCGGCCGGATTCCCGGGGGCCTGCCCTGTGCAGTGATCCTCACCTGCCTGTTCTACGGGGCCATTTCCGGCTCCGGTCCGGCCACCACGGCGGCAGTGGGAGCCATGTGCGTACCCTTCCTGACGGAACTGGGCTATGACAAGACCTGGAGTGCCGGTCTGGTGGCGGTGGCGGGAGGCCTGGGGGTCATCATCCCTCCGTCCATTCCCTTTGTATTGTATTCTCTGGCCACTGGGGTATCCACCGGGAAACTGTTCCTGGCGGGAATCATCCCCGGCTTCCTGGTGGGCCTGGCCCTGATGGTCTATGCGGTGATCCACTGTCTCCGGAACGGGGAGGACAAGGACAAAGTCCGGGAACGGATGGAAGAACTGTCCAGGATGGGTTTCCTCCAGCTGTTCCGGGACAGCTCCTGGGCCCTGCTGTGCCCGGTGATTGTCCTGGGAGGCATTTACACCGGGTTCACCACCCCTACGGAAGCGGCGGCGGTGTCCGTGTTCTATGCGTTGCTGGTGTCTCTTTTTGTCTATAAGACCATGACCTTCGGGGATATCCTGCCCATGCTCCGGGAATCGGTCCGGACCTATGGGGGACTGGCCTTCGTGCTGGCCTTTGCCACCGCTTTCGGACGGGTCCTGTCCATGACCCGGGCTACCAAAGCGGTGGAAAGCTTCATCCTGGGGAACTTCACCTCCGGGGTGGCGGTCCTCACGGTACTGGTGCTGATTTTCCTGGTCCTGGGCATGGTGATGGACACGGGACCGGCCATCATCATCCTGGTACCGGTGCTGCTGCCGGCCTGTAAAAAGCTGGGAGTGGATCCCATCCATCTGGGGGTGGTGCTGGTGTGCTGCCTGTCCATCGGCCTGGCCACTCCGCCTTTCGGCCTGGACCTGTTTGTGGCCGGGAACATTGCAGAACAGCAGCCCATGAGCGTGGCCCGGAAATCCGTTCCGTTCATCTGTGCTTTCCTGGCGGCTCTGGTGGGCATCACCTACATTCCGGCGCTTTCCACCTTCCTGCCGGCATTGTGGTAAGAAAGGACGGAACAGCCATGGATAGAATATGGAAGAAACTGGCCGCAGCCTGCCTGGGAATGGTGCTCTTTTTGGGGACAGCCGCCTGCGGCAGCCAGCCGGCGGCCGAAAACAAAGAGAAGGAAGCCGGGCCCTATGCCGGTCTGCCCAAAGTGGTGCTGGTGGGAGGGGATTCCTCCGGCAAAGGCTCCGTGGGCCAGCGGTTCGGGGAACTGGTGGCCCAAAAGGTGGGCAAGAAGACCGGGGGACAGCTGACCATCGACTACCACCCCAATGCGGAACTGGGCGGGGATGAAGACCTGCTCCGGCAGCTCCGGGCCAACGACATCCAGCTGGTGGTGGGCCAGATGGCTCCGGTGACGGCTTTTGTGCCGGAGGGAGCGGTGTTCGACCTGCCCATGGTCTTTGCTCCCTATGACGGGAAAACCATCGACCGGGTACTCAACGGGGACGGGTCCTTCCGGCAGAAACTGGCGGCGGCCTATGACCGGGCGGGGCTCCACTATATGGGGACCCTCCAGAACGGCACCTACCGGCTGATGACCTCCAACCGGCCGGTGAAAAGGGTGGAGGATTTCCAGGGGCTGAAGATCCGCACCATGAGCAACCGGAACCATATGGCCTTCTGGTCCGCCCTGGGAGCCAATCCCACGCCTCTGGCCTGGCCGGAGCTGTATTTTTCCCTGCAGAGCGGCATTGTGGATGCGGAAGAAAATGCGGCGGACAGCATCCTTTCCGCCAATTTCAACGAAGTCCAGAAATACGTGGCGGAAACCAATGTGATCCTGTACGCCAACGAAATGGTCCTGAACAAAAAAGCCTGGGAGAATCTGCCCAAGGCATACCAAAAGGCTCTGGAAGACGCGGTCCGGGAAGCCCGGGAAGAACTGGCACCCACCCTGATCCAGGTGGACCGGGACTGCAAGGAAAAACTCCAGAAAAAAGGCATGACCCTGGTGGCCTATTCTCCGGAATTCTACCAAGCAGTCCGGAACCAGCCCGCCGTCCAGGAACTGTACAAGAAAATAGACGCCCAGACTGGAGGACTGGGAACGGTGATGAGGGAAGAGCTGGAAAAGTAAGAAAGGGGCTGCTGCAGCGCAGCAGCCCCGTCAACGGTCCGCTGACCGCTGACCATTGACCGCTGAAAAAAAGAACTGTGAAAAAATGATTCCTCATTTTTTCACAGTTCCTTTTTTCATACCCGCTGAATCACCTGGGCCAACAGGTCCGCCGGGAGCTGGCCGGGGGCGGAGGCGGCTCCGGCGGTGCCGAAGGTGACGGCGGAACCGAACCGGCCTCCTCCGATCCGGGTAATGGCCCCCATGGGCCCCATGGCCATGGTGATCACCGGAGTCCTGGGATGGCCTTCCTTCATTTCCAGGGTGGCGGCCAGAAGGGTCAGCACATCTTCTTCCTTCTGGGGCATCACCGCGTATTTGGCCAGGTCGCAGCCCAGGTCCTGCATGGTGCACAGGGTCCGGACCAGGGTTTCCCGGGAGGGAGTCTTCTGGAAATCATGGCAGGATCCCACCACCTTGATTCCGGCCCTGTGGGCCCGGTTTACCAGATGTTCCATCACATCGTTTCCCCGGGACAGCTCCACATCCACCAGGTCCATGGCTCCGCTGTCCATCGCTTCTTCCAGCAGCCGCACATAGTCTTCCGTGGAAATCTCCAGATGGCCTCCTTCCACCGTGGTGCGGATGGTGAACAGCAGGGGCAGGTGGGGGATCCGCTGCCGGAACAGGGCCAGGGGAGCCTGCCAGCTTCCCGGTTCCCGGATGGGGGCGTAGCAGTCTCCCCGCCACTCCGCCAGGTCGCAGGGAGCCTCCGCCAGGGAATCCAGGGCTTCTTCCAGCCCGGACAGGGTAGGGGCCGTGAGAGGAATGGCGATTTTCGGCTGCCCTTCGCCGATTGCCAGATTTTTCACAAGTACAGGTTGGGCCATGATGATTCACTCCTTTTTTCGTCTTTGCTCCAGTATACGGCAGTGGCTGGAAAAGTGTCAATGAAGGCTCTATTCTGTGGACAGGAAGGCCGTTCTTTCAGTCTTTTCTCCAGCCCTGTTTTCCCGCACTGTAAAACTGTACAAAAGTTCGAAAAATTCGCTTTTCTATGCTATAATTTTTTTGTACAACCGCAGCCAACAGCTGCACCGGCAAAAATGCGACTGCAGAAAGAAGGAATGTGAAATGTCCGATCAACCCAAGAAACAGAGAAAGATGCTCAGTTCCTATTCCATCGTGTTCCTGTTCCTGATCTTTACCGCCATCCTTACCTGGTTCGTGCCCCAGTCTGTGGTGGTCAATGATCACGGAACCAAGAAGATCATCTACGACGCCATTATGGTCAAAGGGAAAGTGGTCGCAGGCCAGGGACTCCAGCCCATGGGACTGTGGGACATCATCATGGCACCGGCCAAGGGCTTTGTAAAGGCCGCCCAGCTGTGCTTTGCTCTCCTGATGGCCGGGGCCTTCCTCCATCTGTTGAACTATGTGGGGGCCATGCGGGCCGGGATCGGCTGGCTGCTGAAACGCTTCACTGGCAAGACCCTGATTGTGGTACTGACCTTTTTCTCCGCCCTGTTCGGCGCCGTTTACGGCCTGTGGGAAGAAATCCCCGCTTATTCCATGGCGGTGGTGCCTCTTTTCGTCCTGGCCGGCTATGATGTGATCACCGGGATCGGGGTCATGACAGTAGGGGCCACCGCAGGCAATATGGCCAGCGTGGTAAATCCTTTTTCCATTGGCGCAGCCGTAGGGGCCATCGGCAATGAAAGCCTGTCCCTGGGCAGCGGCATCGTCCTCCGGCTGGTGCTCTTTGCGGTGCTGTACCTGGTGGCCCTGGCCTATGTGCTCCAGTATGCGGCCCGGGTGAAGAAAGATCCCTCCAAATCCATTGTGGCCGGGCTGCCGGTGAACACCATGGTGGAGGAAAAACAGGAAGAAGTGGAAATCACCACCCGGCAGGCCCTGTCCATCGGGCTCCTGGTGCTGATCGTCATTGCCATGATCTGCGGCTATGTGCCCTGGGATTCCATCAAGTTCGCCGACGGGACCACTGCCAAGACCCTGGTGAACCTGCCCTTTACGTCTCTGGCCAAAGTGCCGGTGCTGGGGAACCTGCTGGGGGCGGAACACTACACCCAGTTCGGGGACTGGTACTTTGAAGAATTTTCCTTCGTGTTCCTGGCCGGGGCCCTGCTTTTGGGGATCATCAACAAGATCCCGGAAGCCACCTTCATCAAAGAATTCATCGCCGGGGCCCGGGACCTGCTCAGTGTGGTCCTGGTGCTGGCCATTGCCAACGGGATCTCCGTGATCATGGGCAGCAAGACTGCCGGCATGTCCGTCACCTTCGTGTACTGGATCCAGAGCGCCCTCCAGGGTGTGCCCTCCTGGGCCTTCTCCCTGGCGGTCATCGGGTCCTATGTGGCCATCGGTTTCTTCATGCAGTCCACCAGCGGGGTGGCCGGAATCACCATGCCCATCCTGGGGGCCGTGGCCTATGCCCTTTATGAAACCGCTCCCATCGGACCGGTGGGCGGCCAGGTGCTGCTGATCGCCAGCTTCACCATCGGGCTCAACTTCACCAGTGCCCTGTACCCCAGCGCCACCAACATGGGGACCCTGGAACTGTACAAGGTGCCTTATGACATCTATCTGAAATTCATCCTGAAAGGCGCCCTGCTGCTGCTCATTACCGGGGCCGTGATCGTTTCCGTGGCACCTATGCTGGGCATCCTGTAAACCCTTGGAATATAAGGAAACCAACCAACAAGCAAAGGAGTCGTAGCGTCATGACTGTACTGGATTCTCTGGAACCCCGCCGGGTGTTCCATTTCTTTGAAGAACTGTCGAAAATCCCCCATGGATCCCGGCACACCAAAGCCGTCAGCAACTGGCTGGCGGATTTTGGCCGGCAGCGGGGGCTGGAAGTCCATCAGGATGCCCTGGACAATGTGATCCTGGTGGGACCGGCTTCCCCCGGCTATGAACAGGCGGCTCCGGTGATCTTCCAGGGCCATATGGATATGGTCTGCGAAAAAGCACCGGACTGCACCAAGAATATGGAAAAAGAAGGCCTGGACCTGGAAGTGTCCGGGGATGAAATCACCGCCCGGGGCACTACCCTGGGAGCCGATGACGGAATTGCCGTGGCCATGGGCCTGGCTCTTCTGGATGATCCTGCCATTCCCCGGCCCCGGCTGGAAGTGGTGTTCACCGTGGATGAGGAAATCGGCATGCTGGGGGCGGAAGCCCTGGATGCCAGCGGTCTCAAAGGCCGCCGGATGATCAATATGGATTCGGAAGAGGAAGGGGTATTTACCGTAGGCTGCGCCGGCGGCGTGGATGTGAATTGCGCCCTGCCCGTCCGCCGGGAAGCCTTTGGAGGCACCTGCCTGGAACTGAAGATCAGCGGCCTGACCGGAGGCCATTCGGGAGCGGAAATCGGCCGGGGACGGGCCAATGCCCACATGCTCCTGGGACGGCTTCTGCTCCATCTGGACCGGGAAGCCCTGTACCGGCTGGTGGAAGTGGAAGGCGGCACCAAGGACAATGCCATTCCCCGGGAAGCCCGGGCTCTTTTGGTGACCCCGGAACCGGACCGGCTCCAGAGGGCGGCGGAAGCTTTCGGAGAGGCGGTCCGGAAGGAATACCATGTGACGGATCCGGAACTCCAGGTGGCTGTGAGACCAGCTGTAACGGAAACCCTGCCCATGGACCGGACTTCCACAGAAAAGGTCCAGTGCCTGCTGACCAGTCTGCCCAATGGCGTCCAGGCCATGAGCCCGGAACTGGCGGGCATGGTCCAGACCTCCCTGAACCTGGGGATCCTGTATACGGAGAGGGACCAGGTCTGTGCCGGTCTCCTGGTCCGGAGCAGCGTGGAAAGTCAGAAAGAAATGGTGGCGGAACGGATCGAAGGACTGCTGCGGCAGCTGGGAGGTCAGGCTTTCCGGGAAGGGGATTACCCGGGCTGGGAATACCGGGCGGATTCCCCACTCCGGGATCTGTTCGTCCAGGTGTACCGGGAACAGTACGGAAAGGACCCTAAAGTGGAAGCTATCCACGCCGGGGTGGAATGCGGCATGTTCGCCGCCAAGCTGCCGGGACTGGACTGCATTTCCCTGGGGCCCACCCTGACGGAGATCCACACCTACCGGGAAACCATGCACATTGCTTCTGTCCAGCGGACCTGGAACCTGCTGCTGGAAGTATTGAAGCGGATGAAATGAGGCGTGCAGCATGAACGATCTGGAACAGCGGACCCAGGCCATCATCGAAGCCTGTGTAAAAGAAAAGGAAACCAATCCCCTGGCCGTTTTCCGCCATGTGGCAGGACAGGATTTCGTCCGGATCCATGGGCCGGAGCACCATGTGCTGGACGGGGCCTGCCTGCTGACGGCCCTCCATAACGCCGGCATGGAATTTGATTTGGAGGAGATGCTCCAGAAGCTCCGCCGGGAAGGGCTCCAGATGCCCGGGGCCATGTGCGGCCACTGGGGAGTCTGCGGGGCCGTGGCATCCGTAGGCGCCGCCCTGGCTCTCCTGGAAGGAACAGGCCCGTTGACCACCGGTTCTTCCTGGGGCAGCCACATGACCTGTACCTCCCGGGCTTTGGCCAATCTGGCAGCCATGGGGGGACCCCGGTGCTGCAAAAGGGACGCCTATACAGCTCTCAAAACCGCCATTCCCTACGTAAAAGAACGGTTCGGGATCACCCTGCCGGAAGAAAACACAGTCTGCGGGTTCTATCCAAAGAACGGGCAGTGTCTGGGGGAGAGGTGTCCGTATAATCCGGGATATAAAAAATAGGGGGGAAGGGATTCACCTGCAATCCAGAAAGAGGTTGTTGCATCTGCAACAGCCTCTTTCTTCTTCCCCCATTCTAGTGTAAAATAGATTAGATATGTCTACGCTAAAGCATTGGAGGAACGTATATGAAGAAAAAATACTGGCTGGGGTTTTGGGCCGCGGCGGTTTTTTTGCTGTTTTTCATGAATTCATCCCTGCCCCTGACGGACAGTGTGGAAGGGAACTACGCCCTGACGGCCAAGGAAATGGTCCTCAGCGGAGACTGGCTGTCTCCCCAGATCTACGGCCGGTACTGGTATGACAAACCGGTCTTTGCCTACTGGATGATTGCCCTGGGGTTCAAGATCTTCGGGTTCAGCGAATTCGGGGCCCGGTTCTTTCCCTCCCTGTTTGGGCTGGGAGGCCTGTGGCTGACGGTCCAGGCGGGAAAACGGCTGTACCGGGAAGAAGTGGGTTTCCTTAGCGGTGTTTTGCTGCTTATGACCCTGGAATTCTTTACTATTTCCAAAAGTGTCCTGACGGACGGGATGCTGTTCCTGTTCATGGACGGGGCCCTGCTGTGCTTCTTCCTGGGGTACAGCAGCCGGGAAAAGAACTGGTACTACGGGGTGTACATCCTGTCCGCCCTGGCCACCCTGACCAAGGGCCCTATTGGCTTTCTGATGCCCGGGCTCATCATTACCCTGTTCCTGCTGTACCAGAAGGACTGGAAATGCCTGAAGGATGCCAAGCTGGCCACCGGGATCCCGCTGTTCCTTTTGGTGGCTCTGCCCTGGTACATAGCCATGGCCCGGGTCCATCCGGATTTCCTGGGCAGCTTCCTGGGGACCCAGAACGTGCTCCGGGCCACCGTGTCCGAACATCCCCGGGACAATGTGGTCTGGTACTATACGGCGGTGAACCTGCTGAACGCCTATGCCTGGGTGGGCTTTGTCCCCGGCATGCTCTGGAGCCTTCTGCGGAAAAACGGGAAATGGAACTATCCGGCTCCCCGGGAAGCTTTCCTGCTGCTGTGGATCGCCGCCATTTTCGTGTTCTTCCAGTGTATGGCCACCAAATACATCACCTACACCTATCCCCTGCTGCTGCCTCTGTGCGTCCTGACGGCAGATTACATCTGGAAAAAGGGCAGCCGCCTGGATATCCGGGGGATGCTGGTCGGAAACCTGCTGTTCTACGGGGCGCTGACTTACGCCGCCTCCCAGGTGACAAAGCTGGCTCCCGGGGTGTTCCCCAATCCCCAGAACCTGTTTTATTTCATGCTCCTCTACACTCTGTGCATGGCGGTGCTGGCCTTTCACAAGTATAAAGGCAAAACCAGCCAGGAAGTGTTTTCCACGGTGGTGCTGCTGACCATCGCTTTCCACTGCTGCAGTCTGGATCTGCTGGCCAAGCCTTTGATGGAGGATGTGACCGGGAAGACGGCGGCCCAGTTCATCAACGCCCTGGTGCCGGAAGACATGCCCATCTACATCCGGGGCGGGGGCTATCCCACTTCCGGGGTGTTCTACACCGGCCGGGAAATGGTGATGCTGGTGCCTGATGAGGAGGCGGATGCCTTCAAACCCCGGAAAGACAGCTGGTCCGCCAAAAACATCATGCCCTGGACCACTTACGGACAAGTCCGGCAGCAGCCGGGAAGGGCCCTGGTACTGGTGGACACCAAGACACGGAAACTGAAGACGAAACTGGAAGAAGACTGGCCCGGGACCTGGAAACGGGTGAAATTGCCCGGCCAGTGGACGGTAATGATCAAGGAAAGGTAGGCAGCCATGGAAGAAGAAAAAATCCGTTCCTATCTGGAACGGCAGGATTTCATCGGATTTCAGGTGCATCAGGAGGAACTGGACCATCCGGAACGGCTCCAGCGGTATTTCCAGCTGCTGGAGACGGTAGGGAGCCAGCCGGCTCTGGCCCGGAAGTTCTGCAGCCGGTGGGGACTTTCCTTTGCCGGGGACTGCGGGGAGGCCCTGTGGGAAAACAAAAAAGCCGTGGCCTTTGTCCGTAAACTGGGGGAGACCTTTCCCTTTCTCTTTTTCCTGGCGGAAAAGGAAGGGGAGACCCTGAAGCTGCTGGTGATGCTCACCTGTCAGAGTGACAAATTGGAAGGGGACAACCTGTCCCTGGATCCGGAAAAGTTCAACGGCTTTCTGAAGAACCAGTTGAAGGGGCTGCTGCTCCTCAGCCAGAAAGCGGGGCTGAGCCCGGAAAATGCCCAGGGGCTGATCCAAAATATCTATGAATATTTCGGACTGTCTGACTGAGTAGTCAAATTCACAAATTATTCAAGGGTTTGCCCTTCCTTTGACACAGGTCATGGGTATACTAATAACCGTAACAGGGATTACCCCTCCTTGTTACATCTTCCCCATCAAATCATCATAAACAACTTCCTTTCAAGGAAAAAGCCTTCTGCTTCCCCAGCAGAAGGCTTTTTCCTCTTTTATTTCGTCTGTTCCAGATTCTCCGGTTCTTTGATGACCCCGTGCTTCCGGGCAAACTCCAGGAAGGTACGGATGGTTTCGTTTTCCACAGAGTTTTTCTGCCACAGCATTTCGATTTCATAATACAGAGGGGGATTCAGGGAAATGGGCACCAGTTCCGGTTCCCGTTCCGCCACCGTCCGGTACAGGAAGCCGCCGGCCACGCCGCTGCGGATCAGCTGGATCTTGGTGTACAGCTGGGTGGTGGACCACTGGATCCGGGGGGTGCACCGTTCCTGATGGAACCGCTCCAGGATGGTTTCCCGGAATTTCTGGCTGTTTTCGATTTCTACCAGATCATCCTGGGCCACCTGGGGCAGGGACAGGACCTTTTCCCGGGCATAGGGATGGCTCTGGTTCACACAGTAGACGATTTCGCTGCGTTTCATGGCACGGGCGGCCATGGTATCCTGATCCCCGTCCTGGCCGCTGACGATGGCAATGTCGATCCGGTCATCCTGGAGCGCCTTCCGGAGGGACAGGGAATTCCCGTGATGGAGTTCCAGCCGGATGTCCGGATGATCCTTGTGGAACAGGGCCAGAAGGGGAATCTCCAGAGCCTCGATCATAGGGGGCAGGCCCACCCGGATGGAGGTGTTCTTTTTCTGGAGACGGGTCATATCATCGGCAATCTGCTTGGCTTTTTGGAGTAGTTCTTCCACTTCCAGAGAAAAATACGACCCTTCGGTGGTGAGAATCAGCTTTTTGTGGGACCGTTTGAACAGTCTCAGCCCAAATTCTTCTTCCAGTTCTCGGATCGCTGCTGAAACCGCAGGTTGGGATATATGCAGTTCTTCGGCCGCCTTGGTGATGCTGTGCTGCCGGCAGACCTCTTGAAAATAGCGCAGTTGATGTAATTTCATGAATACGTCCTCCCAAACCTGGGGACTTTACCTTGTGAAAAAGTCCCGATTTCTGATTCTTGTCTGAAATATTGTGTCTTGTATACATTATATACAAAAGCAAAAAGAAAAATAATAACAGGTTTTCTTATGTAAAATATAAAAGAAATGTATAAAAATGAAAAAACACGGTGCTGTGGGAAAAACAACGGTGAAAACCAGCAAATCCTGTTATAATAGATACAAAAATCACAGTTTTCTTCTCTGGATTCCAGAGGGGAATTTGCAGGAGGTACCATGCATCCAAATCATTCTTCGCTGGCCCTGTGCGGGCTGTTTACAGCTCTCATGGCAGTGGGGGCCTTTATCCATATCATGATTCCCTTAGGCATCTGGCAGGTGACCATTTCCCTGCAGATTTTCGTGGCGGTGCTGGCCGGACTGTTCCTGGGCCGCCGGCAGGGGTTCCTCAGTGTCCTGGCTTACCTGGTGCTGGGGCTCTGCGGGCTGCCGATTTTCGCCCATGGAGGCGGGGTGGGGTACCTGGCCAAGCCCACCTTCGGGTTCCTGCTGGGGTTCCCCTGTGCAGCCTGGGTCACGGGAGCCCTGGCCGGGGACGCACCTCTCCAGGCCGGCCGGAAACGGCTGGTGGGAGCGGCCCTGGGGGGAGAAATGGCCTACTACTTCTGCGGGCTCCTGTACTATGATGTGATGTTCAATTTCGTCCTGCAGAATACCGGGGGCATCGGCCTGGTCCGGCTGCTGGAAATCTGGTTCCTGAGCACGGTGCTGCCGGACGGGGCCCTTTGTGTACTGGCGGTGCTGGTCTATGGAAAACTGGCCCCCAGGGTAAGGAGATAAGATGAAAAAACTCATTGTAGCCACCCGGGGCAGCCGGCTGGCACTGGCACAGACTCATATTGTATGCGGTCTTCTGAAGGAAGCGGGGGTGGAAACGGAAGTCCGGACCATTACCACCGCAGGGGACCGGGACCGGATCCACGCCCTGGTGAAAATCGGCGGCCGGGGGATCTTTGTCCGGGAAATCGAGCGGGAACTCCTTAGTGGAGAGGCGGATATCGCCGTCCACAGTGCCAAAGATCTGCCCTATCAGCTGGCCCAGGGGCTGGTGATCGCCGGTACCCCCCGGGGGGCGGATCCCCGGGATGCCCTGGTGCTGCTCCGGGATAAGGAACTCCGTGAAGGCAATGTGGTGGGCACCGGCAGTCCCCGGCGGATCCGGGAATTCAGCCGGCAGCGGCCGGACCTGCAGTTCCGGGATATCCGGGGGAATGTGACCACCCGGCTCCACAAGCTGGAACGGGGAGAGTATGATGCCATCGTATTGGCCATGGCAGGCATTGAACGGCTGGAACTGGACATGGGCCGGTTCCAGGTGATCCCCTTTTCTCCGGAGGAAGTGATCCCTGCCGGCTGCCAGGGCATCATCGGAGTGGAATGCCGGACCCAGGACCGGGAGCTGGTCCGGCTCCTCCGGCAGCTCTCTGATCCGGAGACCTGGCGCCGGTTCCGGTGGGAACGGCAGCTGTTCTGCGCTATGAAAGTAGACTGTTCCTGCCCGGTGGGAATCCACTGCCGGCTCCTGCCCGGGGAACGGATGGAACTGATGGCTATGGTGGACGGGAAACGGGCCCGGCGGATGGGAAAGGAAAAGGATGGGCAGGCGCTCTGCCAGTCCCTGAAGGAGGAACTTTATGACCGGCACTGAAAATACAGTGGGAAAAGTGTGGCTGGTGGGAGCCGGCTGCGGACGGGGCCTTCTGACCCAGGAAGGACGCCGGATACTGTCCCGGGCCCAGACCGTGCTCTACGATGCCCTGGTGGCCCCGGAAACCCTTCTGGAAGCCAGTCCGGAAGCGGAACTGCTGCCGGTGGGAAAACGGAGCGGACGGCACAGCGTGGCCCAGGAAGCCATCAATGCACTGCTGATCCGGAAGGCCCGGGAAGGCAAAAGGGTGGTACGGCTGAAAGGGGGGGACAGTTTTGTCTTCGGCCGGGGGGGAGAAGAAGCCCTGGCTCTCCAGAAGGCCGGGATCCCCTGGCAGGTGGTGCCGGGAATCAGCTCGGCCATTGGGGTGCCGGAACATTTCGGCATCCCGGTGACTCATCGGGGACTGGCCCGGTCCTTTACGGTGATCACCGGCCATACCCGGGACGGGGCGGAAGAGGACTGGCAGGTCCTGGCTCATCTGCAGGGTACCCTGGTATTCCTGATGGGTCTGGAACGGGTGGAAACCATTTGCCGCCGGCTGATTCAGGCCGGCAAAAAAGCGGATACGCCGGCCTCCGTCCTTTGCGGAGGATACGGAGAAGGGGAAAAACGCATTGACGGGACCCTGGAGGACCTGCCGGAAAAAGCCCGGCAGCAGGGGGCCTTCCCTCCAGCGGTGATCCTGGTGGGACCGGTTGCCGGCCTGGGACTCTGCCCGGAGGCGCCGGGGAAAAAAGAGAAAATCCTGGTAACCGGCACCCTCTCGTTCTGCCGGGAAGTGGCACGGGAACTGGCTGAGGGCGGCAGGGAAACAGGAGAACTGCCCCTTCTGGCCGCGGAGCCACTTTGGGGGAATATTCCTGAAGACTTCGGACAATGGGACTGGCTGGTATTCACCAGCCGGAACGGGGTCCGGCTCTTTTTCCAGTGGTTCCGGGAAAAGAAAAGAGACTTCCGGCTCCTGGGGCAGGCCCGGTTTGCCTGCATCGGGGAAGGGACCGCCCGGGAACTGGCAGAGCAGGGATT
>NZ_FR902063.1:7966-21449 GCF_000437815.1 Acidaminococcus sp. CAG:542 | reverse complement strand
ATCACCATCCCTGCCAGGATGATGGCGAAGCCGGCAAGGACCATGGGACCCGGGTACTGGTGGAGGAACAGGGCCACCCACAAAGGTCCCAGGATCATCTCCCACAGGGCCAGCACCGAAGCTTTCCGGGCGGGGATTTTCTGGACTCCCAGGTTGAAGAATCCGTAGCCCCCGGCCACCTGGACCATCCCCAGGATCAGCATCATCCCCCATTCCTGGCCGTTCATGGCCGGCAGGGCAGCCCGGGCGGTGGGGAACAGGAGAAAGACCGCCAGGGCGGTGAACAGGTTCCCGATGGCGGTGATCCCCAGAGCATTGGTCCGGGTGGCTTTCTTGGAGGCCAGGCTCATGCCTGCAAAGAAAATCCCTTCCGTGAGGGCAATCAGGTTCCCCAGAGGATGGGAATCCCCGCTGCCTCCGGAGAGCATGAAGCACAGGACCCCGGCCATGATCACCGCCACCGGCAGGAAGGCCCGGCGGCTGAAATACCGGGTCTGGAACCAGTACAGCAGGAACAGCCAGATGGTGGCGGTGTACTGCATGCCGATGGCAATGGCGGCGGAAGTCAGGGACAGGGAAACAATCACGCTGAGACACAGGGCACAGTAGGCCAGGACATAAGCCAAGAGGTACCGGTTCCAGGCGATTTCCCGGGGCCGCACAAAAGGCAGCAGCATCAGCCCGGCGATCAGGGAACGGAGTCCGCAGATCAGGAAGGGGTCCAGGGTCAGATACTTCACCAGAGGGGAATTCAGGCTCCAGCAGACAGCTCCCAGAAGGACCAGGGCGCTGCCGGACAGGGCAGGGAGACGGGGCATGGGGATACCCTCCTTTCCAATGAGGAAAAATTCGTACTTGACGTTTAATCATGATTAAAATATAATCATGATTATAAACCAGCTATATTATAAAAGCGGCCTGAAAAATTGTCAACCATCTTCCCGGAACGGGAATCAGGATCAGCAGTCAGGAGGTGCCCTGCCCCATATGGAAAACCAAAATCAGGAAACCCAAAAACAACAGCGAAAGGAACTGACTCTCCGGCAGAAGCGGAACATGATGTATTTCGTGGAAGCTACGGAGAAAATCCTCAAGGAAGAGGGAATCCCCGGAGTGACCATCCGGCGGATCGCCGCCGAGGCCGGGTACAACAGTGCCACCCTCTACAACTATTTCCAGGACCTGGACGAACTGATCCTGTTCGGATCGGTGTGCTTCCTCCGGGATTACCTGCTGAGCCTGGCCAGGCACCTGGAACCGGAGATGACTGCCCTGGAACGGTACCGGACCATCTACCGGTGCTTCAATGAAAGAGCCTTCCGGTTCCCGGATATCTTCTACAACATGTTCTTTGGCCGGTACAACGCCAAACTGGGCCATGTGATCCAGGTCTATTATCTGGACCTGTTCCCGGAAGAACTCCAGGGATTGCCGGCGGATGTCCGGGAAATGGTGGTCCGGGGCACCCTGGTGGAACGGGATCAGGTAATGATGAAGAGCCTGGTGGAAGAAGGGTATGTGGCCGGAAAACGGGCTTCGGAAACCCTGGAAATCATCGTGGCTCTCCATGGCAGCTACATCCACCGGGCCTGCCTTTTGGGCAGCAGCCTGGACCGGCCCCTTCTGGAAAAGCAGTTCCTGCACATTTTCGACTATGTCCTGGCAGCAGCCAGACCCGGGGAAACTACCCGGGGCAACCGTGATCAGACAGTCTGAAAAAGGAGTGGTACAAAATGGCGGAAGAAAAGAAAAAAGGCTTCAAGCTCCATGCTCTGAACCCCATGGTCCTTCTGGGCATCATTATGTTCCTGGCTTTCCTGGCCTCTTACATCGTCCCGGCCGGGGAATACAGCCGGGTGATGAACCCCGTCCTCAACAAGGAAGTGGTGGATCCCGCCACCTTCCATTACATCCAGCAACAGCCGGTGAGCCCCTTCTATCTGTTCCAGTCCCTGACCCTGGGACTCCAGAACGCAGCGGAAATCATTTCTTTCCTGTTCATCATCGGGGGCATGTTCGCCATTATGGACGCTACCGGAGCCATTAACGCCGGACTGTCCAATGTGGTGGAAAAGATGAAGGGCCGGGAACTGATGATGATCCCGGTGTGCATGGTGCTTTTCAGCCTGCTGTCCGCCTTTGCCGGCTGTTTTGAAGAATTCCTGGCTTTCACCCCTCTGGTGATCGGGGTTTCCGTGGCCATGGGGTTCGATTCCCTCACCGCCATTGCCATTGTGTTCTGTGCGGCGCCGGTGGGTTATGCGGGAGCCATGACCAACCCCTTTACCATCGGGGTGGCCCAGGGCATTTGCGGTCTGCCCATGTTTTCCGGTATGGGACTCCGGGCTGTGCTGTTTGTGGTGATGAACATCGTAACCATTCCCTATGTGATGTGGTATGCCAACAAAGTCCGGAAGAATCCGGAACTGAGTACGGTCCGGGAAGAAGACCTGCTGTACAACAGCCATCTGAAACTCCAGGAAACTCCAGTGATCACCCTCCGGCACAAACTGGTGCTGGTGCTGTTTGTGGCCACCATCGGTGCCGTGGTCCTGGGCGTACTGAAATTTGACTTCTACATCAACGAAATGGCCGGGCTGTTCCTGGTGTGCGGGATCCTGGCCGGGATCATCGGGGGCCTGTCCTCCGGGGAAATCGCCGATGCTTTCCTGGCCGGCTGCAGCAACATGCTGTTCGCCAACCTGGTCATCGGCATGTGCAACGCGGCGGTGCTGATCATGCAGAACGCCCACATTATGGATACGGTGATCCACTACATGGCCAGCCTGCTGAACGGGCTGCCGCCCACTCTCAGTGCCTGCGGCATGTTCATCGTCCAGGATCTGTTCAACGTGCTGGTGCCTTCCGGCAGCGGCAAGGCGGCCATTACCATGCCTCTGTTTGCCCCGCTGGCGGATCTCATCGGGGTCACCCGGCAGACGGCTGTGCTTGCTTTTCAGATGGGGGATGCCTTTACCAACGTGTTTGCTCCCACCAGTGGGGAAGTGGTGGCCGCCTGTGCCATGGCCCACATCTCCTTCGGGAAATGGTTCCGCTGGCTGGCGCCTCTCTTTGCCATCTGGTGCGTGGTGGCCATGGTGTTCATGGTGATCGCCGTCCAGATCCACTATGGTCCGTTCTGACAAGGAGGCAGTATGATGGAAAAAGAAAATTTCGGCAGCCTGGAAGAACTGCTCCGGCATCCGGTGTTCCGGCACTTTGCCCGGATCTGCCAGATCCCTCACCCTTCCTTTAAGGAAAAGGCCCTCAGCGATGCCCTGTTCCAGTGGGCCCGGGAAAAAGGCTATGCTGTCCGTCAGGATGAATGGAACAATGTGCTGCTGCGGAAGCCGGCTTCTCCCGGGTATGAAAACCGGCCGGGGGTCATGCTCCAGGCCCATCTGGACATGGTCTGCCAGAAGGCAAAGGGGGTGGAACACGACTTCCTGCAGGATCCCATCCATCTGGAACTGGAGGGGGATATCCTGTCCACCGGAGGGCGGACCACCCTGGGGGCCGATGACGGCATCGGGGTGGCGCTGGCTCTGGCCCTTTTGGAAGACGGGTCCTTTGCCCATCCGGAACTGGAAGTGCTGCTGACCACCGCCGAGGAAGAAGACCTTAGCGGGGCCCAGAATGTGGACGCCAGTGATTTCCGGTCCCATTACCTGGTGAACATCGACAATGCGGTGGAACGCCATTCGGTAACCGGCAGCTGCGGAGGCTTCGGGGTGAACTTCCACCTGCCGGTGACCTGGGAAGCGGTGCCGGAAGGGGCCCGGTTCTTCCATCTGAAGGTGGAAGGGCTCCAGGGAGGCCATTCAGGGGAAGACATCCACCGGGGCCGGGGAAACGCCAATATTTTCCTGATCCGGATGCTCCTGTCCGCCCGGAAAGAAATGCCCCTCCGGCTGTCTTCCCTTCATGGAGGCACCTTCCGACTGGCCATTCCCCGGGATGGGGAAGCGGTGGTGCTGGTGCCCCGGGGCAAGGAAGAAGCCTTCCTCCAGGCGGTGAACGCTGCAGCGGAAGAACTGCGCCGGGAATACAAGGCCGTGGCTGCCAATCTGAAGATTTCCGTGGAAGAGACCCAGGGACCGGACAACGGACTGGTGGTGTCCCGGGAAGTGACGGACAAGTTCATCCAGGTGCTGGTGCTGTCTCCCAACGGAATCTCGGAAATGAATGCCGCCGTGCCCGGGGTGGTCCAAAGCTCCGACAACCTGGGAGAAATCCGTCTGGAACGGGAACAGAACCGGCTGGTGGTGGTCTACGAGATCCGCACCTCCTTCCGGTCCAAGGCGGAATACATCTGGGATAAAATCCATCTCCTGGCCCAGATGGTGGGGGGGACCTGCGAGAAATTCGCCGCCTATCCCGGCTGGCCCCATGATCCGGATTCCCGGCTGACGCCCCTGGTCCAGCAGGTGTATGAGGAAACCTTTGGAGAAAAAATGGACGCCACTCCCATCCATTCCGGCCTGGAGTGCGGATGCCTGATCGAGAAGAAACCGGACCTGGACGCCATCTCCCTGGGCCCCGACTGCTGGGACCTCCATTCTCCTCAGGAAAGGCTCAGCGTAAAGAGCACCATCAGGATGTATGAGTTTTTGAAGAAGCTTCTGGAACAAATTGCATAAAAAATAAGGGGCTGTGAAGAAAGAAAAGATTCACTTCTTCACAGCCTCTCTGGTCGCAACCTGCGACCGGGGGTGTGGATTTTCCACACCCCCTTCTTTTATTTTCCCAGCAACTGGATAAAGGCCCGGACTGCGTATGGGGTAAATTCCCTGTCCGGCAGCAGGGCATGGAAGGTGCGGATGCAGTCCCGATCAGAAAGCCTGAAGAACAAAAGGGTTTCGCTGTCCCGGGAAACCATGGCATCACTGACAAAGGTGGCGGCCAGTCCATGCTCTGCCAGCCGGTAGGCGGTGGCCAGCTGGGAAAGCATCAGTTTGACATGGGGAGTGAAGCCGGCTTCCCTGAACAGGATCTGACAGCGCTGATGGAGGTTGTTTCCTGGGGTCAGAAGGATGAAGGGCAGATCCTGGAATCGGGCCAAAGGGAGGGAGGGGCAGTCCGGCTGACCGGCCCGGCCTTCCAGCACATCCTGGCAGGTCAGGGCACTGGGCAGCAGCGGATCAGGCAGTGGATAGGAACGGGGCACAGCCAGCAGGATCTGGTCCTGAAAAGCCCGGTAGTGATGGCTGTGGCGCCGGATGATGGTTGGATCGCAGCTGAAGGTCAGATCCAGGTCTTCTCTTTCCAGAAGGGATAGAAGGGCATCAGAACCTTCTTCAATGAGCTTCAGCTGAATCCTGGGGTATGTTTCTGCAAAGGCTGTCAGCAGGTTGGGGATTTTGTAAGAAAGGATATAATGGCTCCCTCCGATGGTGAGACTGCCTGTCTGGAGATCTTTCAGCTGCTGGACTTCCCGGTCCAGATCTTTTTCCAGGTGCTGCATTTTCCGGATGGCTTTCAAATAAAGGACACCGGCTGGGGTCAGCTGTATCGGGCGCCGGTTCCGGATGAACAGAGGCATGCCGATCCGGGCTTCGATCTTCCGCAGGGCGATGCTCAGGGCAGGCTGGGTGATAAACAGTTTTTCTGCGGCCCGGGTAAAACTGCCTTCCCGATAAATGGTGTAGATGTATTCATAGTCGGCATTCATGGAATCCACCTCTTCTTATAAAACTAGTTTATAGAATTATATATATGATAAATTGGATTATATAGCAAAAGAATGATATTGTAAATATAAGAAAAATCAAGGAATTCCGAAGGGGAGGAAAAGTATGAAAATCAATGGACTGCTGATGGACGACCAGGACAATGTGGTCACCTGTGTGGCCGAAATCCGGAAAGGGGATCAGGTGGTTTATCAGAAAGATGGAAAAATGGAAACGCTGGAGGCAAAGGAAGACATTCCGTTCTGTCATAAAATCGCCCTGGTGGATCTGCCCAAGGATGGTTCGGTGATCAAATATGGAGAATTGCTGGGAAAGACCCGGGAACCCATCGGGAAGGGCCATTGGGTCTCTGACAAAAATATCTTCAGTGTGCCCAGAGATTATGAACAGGAATTTGTAAAGGAATAAGGAGTGACAATCATGGAATTTTGGGGATATAAGAGAAAAGAAGGAAGAGCCGGGATCCGCAATCATGTCCTGATCCTGCCCACCTGCGCCTGCGGCAGTGAAACGGCCCGTATCGTAGCCAGCCAGGTCAAGGGAGCCGTAAACATCATTTTCAATACCGGATGCTCCGATGTGGCGGCCAACACGGCCATGTCCCAGAAGGTGCTCACAGGATTTGCCTGCAACCCCAATGTGTACGGGGTGGTGATCATTGGTCTGGGCTGTGAAACCGTACCTCATCTGAAACTGAAGGAAAAAATCCAGCAGATGACCTCCAAACCGGTTGTTTCTTTTGGCATCCAGGACGAGGGAGGCACCCTGAAGACCATCGAAAAAGCAGTCCGGGCGGCCCGGGAAATGGCAGCGGAAGCAGCGCTCCAGCAGAAAGAACTGTGTGATATTTCCAATCTGCTGCTGGGCATCGAATGCGGCGGATCCGATGCCACCAGCGGCATTGCCAGCAACCCGGCTGTGGGAGAACTGAGTGACCTGCTGGTGGACCTGGGGGCTTCTACCATCATGAGCGAATCCATCGAATGGATCGGTGCGGAACATGTACTGGCCAAACGGGCAGCCACTCCCCACATCCACAACCAGATCATCCAGATCTGCAAAGACTATGAGGCCCATCTGATGGCCGCCGGCCAGGACTGCCGGGCCGGGCAGCCTACCCCGGGGAACAAGGCAGGGGGACTTTCCACCCTGGACGAAAAGAGCCTGGGCTGCATCCGCAAAGGCGGTACCCGTCCCATTGTGGAAGTGCTGGAACAGGCAGCACGGCCTTCCTGCCAGGGCGCCATTGTGATGGATACGGCAGGGTACGACATTTCTTCCGTAACCTCCATGGTAGCCGGGGGCTGCAATGCGGTAATCTTCACCACCGGCCGGGGGACGCCCACCGGGAATGCCATTGTACCGGTCATCAAGGTTACGGGCAATGAACGGACCTACCGGAAAATGGAAGACAACATGGATGTGGATGTAAGTGCCATTGTCCGGGGCGAAAAAACCTTCAAGGAATGCGGCAAAGACATGCTCCAGGTGATCCAGGATGTGTGCAACGGCAAAATGACCAAAGCGGAAGCTTTTGGCTTCTCGGATATTGCCGTGGATCATGTGTGCCGGTTTGTCTGATGGAAAAAGGGAAAAGGAGAGCGATGAAAAATGGGATTTATTTGTAAACCGTGGAATCGGCTGAGCCTTTTCACCCGGATCATGATCGGGTTTGTCCTGGGGATTGTCCTGGGACTGGTCCTGGGACCCCGGGCCGAAGTGCTGAAGCCCCTGGGGACCATCCTGACCAATCTGCTGACCATGGTGGTGGCTCCTCTGGTATTTACCCTGCTGGTCTGTGCGGCAGCAGATGTGGGAGACGGCAAACGGCTGGGACGGATCGGCATCAAAACCGTCATCATCTTCCTGGTCAGCACGGCATTGGCCATTGTCCTGGGGCTGGTGGTGAGCAACATGATGAACATTGGTGCCGGGGTGGAACTGAGCAATGTGGCAGCTCCTCAGCCCAAGGGACAGGCACCGGCTTCCATGCTGGATACGGTGATCAACATCATCCCGGTGAACATCTTTGCTTCACTGGCCAAACAGAATCTGCTCCAGATCATTTTCTTTGCCCTGATCATGGGCTTCGCCCTGCTGAAACTGGGTGACAAGGGCAAGCCCCTGCTGGACTGCTGCCGGGCAGGCCAGGAAGTGATGAAGGAAATCACCAACATGGCTCTGGAATTCACTCCTTACGGGGTGCTGGGACTGATGGCCTCCGTTGTGGGGAAAAACGGGACAGCCATCCTGATCCCCTACATCAAGACCATCGGGGCTATGTATCTGTGTGCTGTGGTGTATCTGCTGGTGGTCCAGGCTGTTCTGATGGTGGGCGTATTCGGCCGGGTCAGTCCCCTGAAATTCCTGAAGAACATGAAGGAAGCCATGACCTTTGTGTTTGCCACCTGTTCCAGTGTGGCTACCATCCCCCTGAATCTGGCCTGTGTAAAGAAAGTGGGGGTGGATGAGGAAACCGCCAATTTTGTGATTCCCTTCGGCGCCGTCATGAACATGAACGGGACGGCCATCTATGAAGCGGTTGCTGTGGTGTTCACGGCCCAGATCTTCGGGGTGGAATTGACCTTTACCCAGCAGGTGATGATCATGCTGACTGCCACCCTGGCCTCTATCGGGACTGCGGGAATTCCCGGGTCCGGGCTGGTCATGCTGACCATTGTGCTCAGTTCGGTGAATCTGCCCATGGAAGCCATCGGCCTTTTGGCAGGGATCGACCGGATCCTGAACATGGCCCGCTGCGTACCCAACATCGTGGGAGATGCGGCTACGGCGGTCATCGTGGCCCAGTCGGAAGGAACGCTGAAAAGATAAAAAAAGAATAGGGTGCTGTACCTTGCGTGCAGCACCCTATTCTTTCATTCTGCTGTTTTGGCTGCTTTTTCCACGGCTTCCGGCAGGGTCACGTCTTTACCCTGCTGGTAGTCGAACTGGAAGGCGAAGACCAGGGTGGAGCTTCCCAGCAGGCTGGTGAACATCTGCTGCTGCTCCGGGGTGATCTTTTTGGTCTTGGCGGCGGCATCCAGGATGTAACCGCCGGTGGTCTGGAGCACCGGGGTCATGTCCATGCCCAGCCGTTTCATCCGCCAGGTCTTTTTATCCAGCACCACTGTGTAGGGCACGTCCTTTACCTGGGCCACCAGGGACTGGATCTGTTCTGCATCCTTCTGCTTTTTGAATTCCGGATCCTGGGCCAGCTTATTGGCCAGCTTCTGGCCGTCCAGGGTGAATTCCAGGGTCTTTTCCCGGCTGGTTTCCTTGGTTACCTTGGCGGAAGACAGGTACTCCAGCAGTTCCTTTTCGGCTTTTTTGCTGTCCGGATTGGGCAGGAGAGGCAGGGTGTAGGGACGGACACTTTTGGCCCAGCCTTTGCCGCTGTTGATGTACTGGGTCAGCTGGCCTTTTTCCGCAAAGAAATAGGCGTCAATGGGCTGGCTGGCGGTCTGCTGGCCGGTGAGCAGGGTCAGCTCCCCGGTGCCGTGGAGATCTCCGCTGAGCTTTTCCATCCGGGTATTCTTTTTGTCTGTTTCTTCCACTCCGTTCCCAGTAAGGGACAGGTTCCCCACTCCGATGGGGCTGAACAGGGTGCCCTTCATTTCGTACTGGATGTATTTTTCCTTGGCCATGACGCTCTGGACACGGACCATGTCTTTCACCACAGCCTTGTCTACGGGAGAAGCAGCCTGGGCCAGGGAGCCGGCGGAAAGCACCAGCAGCAGGGACAGGCCTGCCGCACGGATTTTCGATAACAATGCCATAAAAAAAGCCTCCTTTTCAGATCAACGTCTGTTTGTTCCTTATTCTATCCTCTTAGCATGTCACATTCAAGGAGGAAAGTCAAAGGAAAAAGTTTTGAACTTTTCGGGAAGAACCGGTGCGAGGGCCGGGGGATATGGTATCATGACAGCAGATAACTGGAAAAGGAGAGGATACCATGAACAACGAAGTACTGGAAGCCATGCAGCTCCGCAGGAGCATCCGCAGTTTCAAACCGGACCCGGTGCCGGAAACCGATCTTCAGGAAATCATCAAGGCAGGACTCTATGCCCCCAGTGGCAGAGGCAGCCAGGATACCATCATCCTGGCCATTACCAACCCGGCCATGGTGAAGCGGCTGAGCCGGCTGAACTGTGAAATCGGCGGCTGGGCTCCGGATTTCGATCCTTTTTACGGGGCACCGGCCGTGCTCATCGTACTGGCGGACAAGACGAAGCCCACGGAAGTGTATGACGGGTCCCTGGTCATGGGGAATCTGATGCTGGCCGCCCATTCTCTGGGCCTGGGCAGCTGCTGGATCCATCGGGCCAAGGAAGAATTCGAACGGCCGGAAGGCAAAGCCCTGCTGAAAACCCTGGGTATCACCGGCGAATGGGAAGGCATCGGCCACTGCGCAGTGGGCTATGTAAAGGGAGATATCCCCATCGCTCCCCTGCGGAAGGAACATCGGGTGTATTGGATGAAATAAGGAGCATATTGCAGAGGCAATATGCTCCGGTCGCGGGTCGCGACAAAAGGGGTGCTGCGTCAGCAGCACCCCTTTTAAAATACTTCCGATTCCGCCGTCCTCTGGTAATTCTTCTCCAGCATGGCTTTGTGGGAGAGAAAGCGGGGATCGTCGAAATATTTGGCCCCTTTGGGACAGTATTTGATGCAGGCCTGACATTTGATGCAGATGCCGGGGACTTCATCGGTGTTTTCCGGATTGATGGACCCCATGGGACACACCTGGGCGCATTTGCCGCAGTGATCGCATTTGGTCAGGTCCGTTTGGGGCTTGGCTTTCAGGAACTTGGCAGGCTGGCCGTCTTCTCCCAGAGGGATGTAGTAGGGGGCCACCGGGGCGTCTCCGTTGATGCTCACTCTTTCCAGAGGCTCTCCGCTCCGGAGTTTTCCTTCCACCCGGTCCAGCAGTTCCTGGAATTTTTCTTTGTCCTGAACCGTGGGATGATCCCGGCCGATGGCGGCAAAGGCGTGGGGAGCGGCAAAGGCACCGGCAGCGAACACCCGGAAATCCTTCTTTTCCAGTTCATCCCGAAGTTCCGTCAGAGAGCTGTCGTAACTCCGGTTGCCGAAGGTCACCAGGGCCACAGCCGGGGTCTTGTTTTCCGGATCTCCGGAAAACAGCTGCTGGACAAAGGGCAGGGCCTTGTTGGGAATCCGGCCGGCATAGGTGGGCATCCCGAAGATCACCAGGGTGGCGGGACCGAAGGTATGGAGAGTCTGCTGATCCTGGGGCAGGGTGAAGGAATGATGGGACAGGGTGACCCCTTCTGCATGGAAACGGCGGGCCAGCTGTTCCCCGAATTCCCGGACCAGGGCTTCCGTCTGACCGGTGGGACTAAAAGAAATGGCGGCAATATGGGTAATCAAGAACAAGACCTCCCTAAAGAACTGAATTTTCAGCCAATGGATTTTCTTTTTATCATACCTTATTTTCAGGAGAAAAGCCAGTGCCAGGGCCTTCCTTTCAAAAAATTTGCTACCGGTCCCGGAAATGGCCTATAATAAAAACAGCAAACCTACCAAAGACAGGGGGAATACCCATGAGTGAACTGATGATCCGGGAGGCCACGGCGGAGGACGCAGCGGCCATCCGTTCTGTTTATGCACCCTATGTGGAAAGCACGGTGATCACCTTTGAATACCAGGTGCCCAGTGTGGAGGAATTCCGGCGGCGGATCGCCCATACCCAGGAACGCTATCCCTATTTTGTGGCGGTGGAGGATGGCCGGGTGCTGGGGTACGCCTATGCCGGACCCTTTGTGGGCCGTCCGGCCTATGACTGGTCCGCGGAACTGAGCATCTATGTGGACTGCCATCTTCGGAAAAAGGGACTGGGAAAGAAACTCTACGGCGCCCTTCTGGAAGCCCTGAAAAAAATGGGGATCCTGGATGTGTACGCCTGTATCGGCTATCCGGAACAGCCGGACGAATACCTGGACTTCAACAGCGCCCAGTTCCATGCCCATCTGGGGTTTGAACCGGTGGGGCTCTTCAAAAACTGCGGCTACAAGTTCAACCGCTGGTACCATATGATCTGGATGGGGAAGAACATCGGGGAACACGGGAAGAACCAGCCGGCTGTCCGGCCCTATCCGGAAGTCCAGGCCGGGGAATAGAAAGGGAGGGGGAACCATGGAACAGCAGGTGGTGCTGGTCACCGGGGCCAGCAGCGGCATCGGCCGGGAAACCGCCATCCTTATGGCCCGGACCGGCCATGTGGTGTACGGGGCAGCCCGGCGCCTGGACAAACTCCAGGAACTGTCCAAATACGGGGTCATCCCCCTGGTGCTGGACGTGACCAAAGACTATTCCTGCCAGAACGCCCTCCAGCAGATCCTGAACCAGCACGGGACCCTGGACATCCTGATCAACAATGCCGGCTACGGATCCTATGGAGCGGTGGAGGACGTGCCCCTGGCGGAGGCCCGGCATCAGATGGAAGTGAACGTGTTCGGGGCCATCCGGCTCACCCGGATGGTGCTGCCGCTTTTCCGCCGGCAGCACCAGGGACGGGTGATCATGGTTTCGTCCATTGCCGGACGGGTCACAGGACCTTTCGGGGGCTGGTATCATGCCAGCAAATATGCTCTGGAAGCCCTCAGTGATGCCCTGCGGATGGAAACCGCCGGCCAGGGAATCCAGGTGAGCATTGTGGAACCGGGGCTGGTGCGGACGGCCTGGGGCCACATTGCCGCTGACCATCTGGCAGAGGTGTCCCGGCAGGGAGCCTGCAGGGCCTGGGGAGAGAAAATGGCCCGGGGACTCCATCGGCTCTACGACCAAAAGTGGCTGAACACCCCCCAGGATGTGGCCAAAACCATTTTCCTGGCGGCCAACGCCTCCCAGCCCCAGGCCCGGTATCTGTGCGGCAAGGGTGCCTGGCTGCTGCTTTTGGCCCATACCCTGCTGCCTACCGGACTGTATGACATGGCGGCCCGGTGGGTCATGAAAAAACTGTCCTAGGGAGGCGGTGCCATGGATATTTATCGACTGGGGAATCTCCAGCTGTCTCTCTTCCTGCTGATTCTCATTGGTCTGTACCTGCGGAAAAAGAATATTGTGGATGAACCGGGGAAACGGTGTCTCACCGATGTGTGCGTCTATGTGATCATTCCCTGCAACATCATCAAATCCTGTCTCATGCCCTTTGAAGGAAATATCTTCCTGACCTGCGGCCGGATCCTGGGGGCAGGGGCTGTGCTCCAGGTGCTCTTCATGATCCTGAACCATTTCCTGTTCAACCGGTATCCGGATACCCGGAAAAAGGTGCTCCAGTACGGCACCCTGGTGTCCAACAGCGGCTTTCTGGGCTATCCGGTGGCGGAAGGGGTCTATGGGGACCTGGGGCTGTTCTATGCCTCTGTGTTCCTGATCCCTCTGCGGCTGGTCATGTGGTCCGTGGGCACCGGATATTTCATGGCCCGGCAGGAAAGCCGGAAGGAAGTGCTGAAAAAGGTCCTGACCCATCCCTGTCTGATCGCTGTGTACATCGGGATCGTATTGATCCTGACCCAGTGGCGGCCTCCGGCTTTTCTGGACATGACCATCCGGTACATCGGGGGCTGCAATGCGGCCATTACCATGTTCATCGTGGGGACCATCCTGGCGGATGTGCCGCTTTTGACCATTTTCAACCGGGACAGCATCCTCTACAGCATCCTGCGGCTGATCCTGCTGCCCGGGCTGGCCTGGGGAGTCAGTGCCGCACTGGAGCTGGATCCGGTGGCCACCGGGATCGCGGTCCTCATGACCGGCATGCCTGCCGGAGCCAC
>NZ_FR902063.1:2721-7916 GCF_000437815.1 Acidaminococcus sp. CAG:542 | reverse complement strand
CCGCCATTTTCGCCGCCCGGTATGGCAGCGACGCCCCCTTTGCCACCAAGCTGACGGTACTGTCCACGCTGCTCAGTATGTTCACCATCCTGTTCTGGTGCATGGTGCTGCCGGAGCCGTGAGACAAGGTGCTGTTGCATGCGCAACAGCACCTTTGTTCATCCTTTTGCCTCTTTTCTGCCTTATTTATTCTGCATCTTGGGATTATGATGTATAGTCAGTATTCTATGCATCACAGAAAGGCGAAGAAGGTATGCGTTTCCTTTGGAATTTCATCAAATATCTGGTGTTCCTGACCCTGCTGCTCCTGCTGGGAGCCGGATTCTATGCCGGGAATGCCGCGTACACCCAGCTGTTCACCCAGCCCTGGGACAAACTGCTGGCCATCGAGAACCATCGGAATGACCTGGACATGATCCATGGGCTGGAACGGAAATACGGCTGGGAACGGGTGGCCGTCACCTCCAAGGACGGTACCCGGCTCCAGGGAACCTACATTGAAAGCCCTTCAGGAGGCCATAAAACCGTCATTCTGCTCCACGGTCTGTACCAGAATCGGACCATGTGCGTTCCCTATGCCCGGATTTACCTGGCCCGGGGATACAATGTGCTGATGCCGGATATCCGGGGCCATGGGGAAAGCGGCGGCAATACCAATGACTGGGGAATCCACGATCCGGAAGACATGGACAGCTGGGTGGCTCTGCTCCGGCAGCAGGATCCTCAGGTATCCATCGGGTTCCACGGCATTTCCCTGGGGGCCGCCATGAGCCTGATCTATGCCGGCACCCCTCAGGGCCGGGACATGGCTTTCTACGTGGCAGACAGTTCCTATGGCAATGTACTGGAACTGGGCCGGGAAAAGCTCATGAACTATACAGAGGACCAGCGGATCCTTACCGGCATGGAAGTACTGGATCCCTTTTTCCAGGCTTCCATGTACTACCATACCCGGAAGACCCTCCGGGATGTGGACCCGGCTTCCTGCGTCCAGCGGATGACCACTCCGGTACTGTTCCTCCACGGAGATGTGGACCGGCTGATTCCCCCTCACATTGCGGAAGAACTGATGGACCGGTGCACCAGTCCCCATAAAAAGCTGGTCTATTTCGAAGGATCCGGCCACGCCAATGAAATAGTAGACAATCCGGAAGGATATGCCCAGGCAGTGGGAAGCTTTTTGGAGAGCTTGTAAAAGGAGCTGTGAAAAAATGATTCTTCATTTTTTCACAGCCCCTTTTTTACGCGTATTTCTTCAACAGTTCCAGGAACGCCTCTTCATGGTCCGGATACCACTGGGTAAAGGGCTGGCCGGCTTCCAGGAGGATCTGGTTCAGGTCCAGGAAGAACTGGGGCAGCCGGGCGGTGGCAATCAGGCCCAGAGGCTCGCTGATCTTTTCCTTTCCGTAGGCGTAGCTGCCTCCCGCGTACACCTGGAAGGCACTGGCCCGTTCCCCGTTCACCAGGGTGAAGGCCCCACGGAAGCCCAGCGCCGCCAGGGATTGGACAGTGCAGGTGGAAGGGCAGCCGGAGAAGTGGCATTTGGGCAGATACCGGGTATCCACGCCCTTTTCCTTCAGGAAGGAGGCAATCCGGGCCAGGGTCCCATGGGAATCACACAGGCCCTGCTGGCATACAGCTGCGCCGATGCAGCTGACGGAATGTTCAAAGAGGGTGTGGGCGGTGTCCTTTTCTGTCAGGGCGGCCACCTGCCGGGCTTCTTCCGCCGTCAGGTTGATGATGTAGCAGGTTTCGTCTGCGTTGAGCCGCAGCTGGGCGCCTTCCATCTGAGAAGCTTCTCCCAGCAGCTGCCGGAACACCTGGATATCCGGCACCCCGCCCAGGGGCTTGTATTCCACATAGTACAGCCCTTCCTGTTTCTGGCTGTGGATCCGGGGATCGGCCAGGACGGAATCATCTTTTCCGGATTTGGTCAGGGGAGGGATGGGTTCCAGTTCCAGACGGGGGATCCCTTCTTCCCGGCACCGGGCCACGGCATCCCGGACCGCTTTCCGGAAGGGTTCTTCTCCCATTTTGGTCAGGATGAACCGGGAACGGGCGGTCCCCCGGTGTTCATAGTCCCCGTATTTCATGTACACGTCCCGGGCATAGCCCAGGATATACCAGGACAGGTCCCGGGGATCCACCTGGGTGTCAATGAGCACCCCGAACCGGCTGCCGTTGACCCCGAAGCCCCCGCCGGCGTAGGCATCGAAGGTGCCGTCAGGACGGGCTACAAAGCCCAGGTCCTTGAAAGTGGCATGGCCTTCATTGTCGATGCCGTTGGAAAAGCTGATCTTGTATTTCCGGGGCAGTTTCAGTTCCGGGATCAGGCTGATGACGAAATTGGCGGCTGCCCGGATGGCCGGGGTCATGTCAAAGGGTTCTCCCTTTTCCACCCCGTGGAGAGGGCTGGCCGTGATGTTCCGGGGATTGTCTCCGCCGGCGCCTGCGCAGTAGATTCCATGGTCAAAGCAGTCCTGGTACAGCCCCAGTACTTCCTGTTCCTGGAGATGGTGGAGCTGGAGGGCTTCCCCGGTGGTGAAATGGGCCAGGGTCACATGGTATTTGTCGATGGCCTGGGCCAGGAAGGCCATATGGGCCTGATCGATGGCCCCGCCGGAGAAGCGCAGCCGGAGCATGCTGCTGTTCGCGCCCCGTTCTCCATAGGAACCGAATTTGCCGGAAGTCCCTTTATATTTTCCGGGAGCCAGCTCTTTGGCATAGAAAGCCCGTGCGGCTTCCTGGAAGACCGGGAACTGGCTTCGGATCTTCTCTTTGGCAGTTTCAGAAATCTGAGTCATGGACGGATTCCTCCTTTGTGTGCTTGTAAATCCGGATGGATGGAATAGAAAAAGAATAACACATCCTAATTCATAGTGCAATAGTGTGATATAAGCAGCAGCCCCTCCTACCGCAGGGTCAGCAGACACACGGTCTCCACATGGCTGGTATGGGGGAACATGTCCACGGGCTGGACTTTCCGGACCACGAAGCCTTTGTCCCGGAGAATGGCCGCATCCCGGGCCAGGGAGGCCGGGTTGCAGGAAACATACACCACCCGCTGGGGACGGACTTTGGCAATGGCGTCCAGCACCCGTTGTTCACAGCCGGCCCGGGGAGGATCCAGCACCACCACATCGGGGCGGCTGCCCTGGCGGACCAGTTCGGGCATTTCTTTGGCCGCATCTCCGCACAGGAACTCTGCATTAGTCACCTGGTTGTCCCGGGCATTCTGCCTGGCATCCCGGATGGCCGGAGCCACGATTTCGATTCCCAGGGCCCGCTGAGCTTTCTGGGCCAGGAACAAGGTAATGGTGCCGGTGCCGCAGTAGGCGTCGATGACCTTCTCCTTTCCTGTAAGGGACGCGTACTGGAGGGCTGTTTCATAGAGCTTTTCCGCCTGGAGGGTGTTCACCTGGAAGAAGGAATGGGGAGAAATGGCAAAGGTGAATTTTCCCAGCCGGTCATGGATTACGCCCGGCCCCCAGATCACTTTGTTTTTGGGGCCCATGATCACATTGGTATGACGGGTGTTCAGGTTCTGGACCAGAGTGGTGAAGCCGGGGATTTCCTGCCGGAGCATGGCCGTCAGATCCTTCAGATGGGGGACCTGGGGTTCGTTGGTCACCAGCACGGCCATTACTTCCCCGGTACGGACTCCCACCCGGCCCATAATGTGCCGGACAATGCCCCGCCGGGCATCTTCTTCCAGAGCCGGGATCCGGAATTTTTCCATCCAGGCCCGGACCACCTGGACGATTTTGTTGTTGGTCTGCTGCTGGATCAGACAGTCTTTCACATCAATGACCCGGTGGGTGCCCTGGGCGTAGCAGCCAATGGCCAGGGTGTGGTTCCGTCCCTGGGCAGCCGGTACCTGCATTTTATTCCGGTAATGCCAGGGGTCCTCCGCTCCCAGGGTTTCCTGGACGCAGAGTTTGGAAAAATGGCCGATCCGTTCCATGGCGTCCACCACCGTCTGGCGTTTCAGGGCCAGCTGGGCCGGATAGGACAGGTGCTGGAGCTGGCAGCCGCCGCACTGGGCATACACCGGGCAGGGTGGGGTCACCCGGTCTGGAGAAGGCACCAGCAGTTTCAGCAGCCGGGCCTGGCCGTAGCTTTTCTTCAGCAGGGTCACCTGGGCCTGGATCCGCTCTCCCGGCAGGGCTCCAGGGACGAAGAAGGTAAAGCCGCTGACTTTGCCCACCCCTTCTCCGGAGCTGCCCAGACCGGTGATGGTCAGTTCGATGTTCTCTTTGATTTTGAAGGGTAATTTGTTTTCTTTCATAATACTGTCATTATACCGTTGTCCCCGTTCCGGTGCAATGTTTCCGGCTGAAAAGTCGGGAAAGAGAAGGAAAGGATGGATAAAGAAAGAGAAAGAATCTTTTTGAACAATTTTCAAATGAATTGACAAAATAAACGGTTTTTACTATCATATTATTATGGAAGGACGCTGGTAGTGGATTCAGCGCCCGTTTTTTCAAATGGGGAAAAAGAGTCCAGCAGGGAGGCGTGATTTTACTGTTATTTCTATTGAGGGGGAGAAGTTTATGATGTGGAAAGAAGATGCATTGCTGCTTGTCTATGTGGCTTTGGGCGGCGCCCTGGGATCGGTGGCCAGATACCTGGTGGCTGGGGCCCTGAAGGGAGTTTGGAGCAATCATTTTCCTTGGGAAATGGTCTTTGTGAATACCTTCGGATGTATCCTGGTAGGCTTTTTCGCTGCCTTCTTGTATACCAAATTCCCACACCCCAAATGGGCCATGCTGCTGTACTGGGGGTTTATCGGCGGCTTTACGGCCTTTTCTTCCTTTATTAAGGAAGGGCTCCATTTCTTTCTCCACGGGGAACATGTAACCGGGTTCCTGTATCTCCTGCTCCAGAATACCCTGGGCCTTCTGGCAGCCAGTGTGTCCTTCTGGGCGGGAAAAACGCTGTTGTAAAGGGATGATGTTCTCGTGAAATCCTTCTTTGTGACCCTGCTGCTGGTGGGACTGGGTGGCTCCATGGCCATCTGGGCCATGTACCGGGCGGGGCTCTCTTTTTTGCGGTCCTGGTGGACTCTGGTGCCTTTTTGGGTACTGCCTTTGTGTTTTGTGTTCAGCAATGTGTATCTGAATGCGGTGCCCCGGCCTCTTTTGCGGTTCCTGGCCTGGGCAGGGGGCCTGTGGATGGGCTTCCTGTACTATTCC
>NZ_FR902063.1:0-2628 GCF_000437815.1 Acidaminococcus sp. CAG:542 | reverse complement strand
CGTTTCTGGCGCCCCGGGCAGCCCAGGTGCTTTTTGCGGGGACGGTGCTCCTGGTGGCTGTGGGCTGCTGGCAGGCCCTCCACCCGGTGGTCCGGAAGCTGGAATATGCCACGGATAAAAACATCCCTGGCCCCTATCGGATCGTGTTTGTGTCCGACCTTCATTTTGGCGGTCTTTTCGGCACCTCCTATGGGGAAACTCTGGTCCGGAGGATCAATGAGCAAAAGCCGGATCTGGTCCTTCTGGGGGGCGATATGGTGGACGGGGACCTGCCCTTTGTGCTCCAGGAAGGGACCCTGGGCACGTTCCGGAAGCTGCGGAGTACCGACGGGGTCTATGCGGTGTTTGGCAACCATGACAAACGTCTGGGTTCCGGAGCTGTGGAACGGGAATTCCTGGAAGAGGAAGGCGTCCGGTTTGCCGTGGATGAAAACCGGATGGTGAATCCCTGGCTGAACCTGACGGGGATGGACGATTACCTGTTTGGAAACCGGCGGGCGGACTATCATCCGGAACCCGGGAAGTTCAACGTGTTCATGGAACATGAACCCCGAAGGATCCCGGAAGCGGCGGGTAAAGGATACGATCTGTATTTTGCCGGCCATACCCATGCAGGCCAGATGGCTCCCAACCGGCTGATTACTCGGAAAATGTACTTCCTGGATTACGGATCAGAAATGGTGGAGGGGATGTTGACCACAGTCTCCAGTGGCTACGGCCTCTGGGGCGTCCCGGTGAGGACGGGCCCAAAACCGGAAATCGTCGTTATTGACATCAAAAAAGCAGATTGAGCGGCAGGCTCAATCTGCTTTTTTCCTTTGGCCGATGACCGTTGACCGTTGACAGCTGACGGGCGGTGCTGCTTCAAGCAGCACCGCCCCATACATCTCCGCTTTCTTTTCCAGCTTCATGGGATAGGCCCGGGAAGTGGAGGGGAGCCGGGAAAGAAGCAGTTCCCGTCCGTCCAGGGTAATGGGCAGGGTGGTGCCGGTCCGGGGCAGTTTGGGAGGATTTGTGCACTGGCCAAGGAGGATTTCCGTAGCCTTTTCTCCGGTGGTGATCAGATGGCGGCAGTCCGGGATCTGCCGGACCATGGCGGCCAGGGAGGCTTCTTCCACCACATGGAGGAATTTGTCCGAGGCATTGCCTTTCTGCCGCTGGGCCCGGAGCACCGTGGGCCCCAGGGCGATGCCTGTCCGGGTCAGGAAGGCCTTGATGGCTTTCGGGTCAAAGGCTTTTTCCGTCCCTTTCCGGAAATGGTCCGGGTCTTTGAAATATATCATTCCCATGATCCGCCAGATGTCGTTCTGGAAATTGGGATAGTAGAAATCCATGGCCCGCTTTTCCGCTGCCGGGGGAAATGTCCCCAGGATCAGCACTTTGGCTCCCTCCGGCAGGAAAGGTGGAAAAGGATGCTCCTCCACCGGGATCCCCGGCAGGATCTTTCCTGTAAGTTCCATTTGCTCCATAGCAACCTTACTCCTTTATATCATTCAGAACCGGCTGAAAGCCGGCTTCCAACGGCCATTGACAATTGACCATTGACAGTCCTCATTCTTCTTTCAGCAGCTTGAAGCTTTCCTTGTGGTATTCCAGGAGGCCTTCCTTCTGCATCTTGCTCAGTTCGTTGCTGAGGGCACTCCGGTCCACACTCAGATAATCCGCCATCTGCTGCCGGTTGAAGGGGACGGTGATGATCTTCCGCTTCTGCTGGGCTGCCAAAAAGGACAGGTAGGACAGCACTCTCCCCCGGATGGATTTGGAGGAGGTGTGGAGGATCCGCCGGGCCAGGGACAGGTTCTTCCGGGCCAGGATGTGGAGCAGGTTGTCGCTGATCTGCTGGTGCTGGGGACAGCTCCGGGAACAGGTGTGGAACACCTTGGACAGGTCCATCATCAGCACGGTGGTGGGCTCCACCGCCAGCACATTGATCAGCAGGGGTTCGTTTTCCGCACAGGCATAGGCTTCTGCAAACAGCTCCCCGGGGCCCATCTGCCCCAGCAGGTTCCGGTTGCCCCACAGGTCGTCGTTTTCGATGATGACCCTTCCTTTCAGTACCATGCTTACCGTGTGGACCACATCCCCGGCGTAATGGATGTAGGTTCCCTTGTCGTAGGAGCGGACTACACCTCCCAGACAGTGTATCCGGACCTGGATCTCTTCCGGGGGAACATTTTTGAACAAAGCCGTTTTGGCCAGAAATTCCGTATCCATAGTTTTCCTCCGTTGTTTTAACAACATCAAATCTGCCTCCAGTATACGGCCAAAAGGAGAAGATTGCAAGGGGGAAACCTCTTGACGAACCGGGTTTTCTGTGCTAAATTGAAAGCAATTTGATAGACAAACCTGCAATGAAAAGAAGAGTACCCTTTGCAGGCCGGCACAGAGAGCTTCCAGTTGGGTGAAAGGGAGAGCGGCGGAGAAGGGGAACATGGCCTTGGAGCAGATGATTGAACGGCAGTAGGTCATCCGGGGGTGCCCGTTACAGCACTGGAGCATCCGCCTTGCGTGTGCTCGAGAGGCCTGGGCAACCAGGCGAAGCCGGGTGGTACCACGATGCTTTCGTCCCTGCAGGGGCGGAAGCTTTTTTTATTCAGGGTGTGTAAAATATTTTGTGTAAACGCAAAA
>NZ_FR902062.1:5738-6776 GCF_000437815.1 Acidaminococcus sp. CAG:542 | reverse complement strand
GTATCCATGCGCAGCATGGGTGGTGGGTTAGCAGCCCCATGGGCTGCGTTTCCCTTCAGAGGAACCTGCTGCAGCGGGTTCCTTCCACAACGATGAACGATGAACGATGAACAATGCTCCGGAGAGGTGGCCCCGTGATCACCTACCTCCCTAATCACTTACCCACCTAACCACCTAACCACTTACCCACTTTTTCTCCCCCTCACAATATGGTATAATAATACGATATCTGTACAAAGGAGCGTTACATATGGAATCTTGGCTGCAAGTTAGCATAAAAGTCACCCATGAGGCTGTGGAGGCTGTGGCGGATCTGCTCCGGGAGGTGGGGGCCCGGAACGGGGTGGAAATCGAAGACCCTCTGCTGCTGAACCAGCTGCGGGAAAGTGCCACCTGGGAACTGTGCGACATCCCCCATCAGGAAAATACGGAAGTGGTCACTGTTTCCGCCTACTACCCGGAAAACGACCAGCTCCAGCAGAAACTGGATGCCATTGAACAGGGCCTCCAGGCCATCGAAGGCCGGATCGGGAAGTTCCGGTTCGGGCCCACCCTGTTCCGGCAGATCAGCGAAAAGGACTGGGCCAACACTTGGAAGCAGTATTTCCACACCACCAAAGTGGGGAAGAAAATCGTGATCAAACCGTCCTGGGAAACCTACGAGCCCCAGGGGGACGAGAAGGTCATCGCCCTGGATCCGGGAATGGCCTTCGGCACCGGCACCCACGCCACCACCAGCATGTGCATCCAGCGGCTGGAAGACCTGGTGACTCCGGACTGTGAAGTCTTCGATGTGGGCACCGGCAGCGGCATCCTGGCCATGGCAGCGGCTTTGTTGGGAGCCAAGACCATCCACGCGGTGGACATCGACGAAAAGGCCGTGGAAGTGGCCAAAGAGAACATTGCCCAGAACGGCCTCAGCAGCCGGATCACCGTAAACCAGGGGAACCTGCTGGACGGCACCCCGGGTCAGGCGGATCTGATCATTGCCAACATCATTGCGGACATCATCATCCTGGTACTGCCGGAAGTGGCGGG
>NZ_FR902062.1:0-5709 GCF_000437815.1 Acidaminococcus sp. CAG:542 | reverse complement strand
GGCGGTGAAGCTGCGGCAGAACGGCCGGTTCCTGGCCAGCGGCATCATCGAGGAACGGCTGCCGGATGTGGAGAAAGCGGCCAGGGAAAACGGCTTCACCTTCCTGGATGTGAAACGGAAGGCGGGCTGGTGTGCCGTGACCATGGGAAAGGAAGGCTGACGTGTACCGGTTCTTTGTACCCCGGGATTTCGGGGAAACCATGTTCATCGACGGCCAGGACGCCCACCACATCACCCATGTGCTGCGGATGAAGCTGGGGGAACAGCTCCAGATCGTAAGCCTGGACCAGGTGGCGGCGGTGATGAAGATCACCGGCTTCGGGGAAAACCGGGTAGACCTGGCTCTGGTGGAAACCCTGGAAAAAAGCCACGAACCTTCGGTGAAAGTGACCCTGATCCAGGGGCTGCCCAAACAGGACAAACTGGAATGGGTGATCCAGAAGGCCATCGAACTGGGGGTCACGGAGATCCGCCCGGCCATCATGGACCATTCGGTGGTGAAGGTGGACCCGGCCAAGGCGGCCAAAAAGCAGGAACGGTGGCAGAAAATCGCCGAAGCGGCGGCCAAGCAGAGCAAACGGGACATCATTCCCCAGGTGGCCCTGCCGGCCAGGTTCCGGGACATTGTGACCCAGTGTCCGGCGGAACTGAAGATCGTGGCCTATGAAGTGGAAGACACCCGGGGGATCCGGGAGGTGCTGGCGGCCCATAAGGAAGCAGCCTCCATCGCCTTTTTGATCGGTCCGGAAGGGGGCATCTCCAAGGACGAATTCGCCCTGACCCAGGAACTGGGCTGGCATTCGGTAAGCCTGGGGCCCCGGATCATGCGGACGGAAACGGCGGCTCTGGCCACCCTTACGGCCATTATGTACGAAACAGGGAATTTGGGAGGATAAGAAAAACACAGCATGAAGAAAATCGCTTTTTATACACTGGGATGCAAGGTGAACCAGTCGGATACCGCATCCATGGAGAAACTGTTCCGGGATGCGGGCTATGAGATCGTGGATTTCGAGGAGCCGGCGGACATCTGTCTCATCAACACCTGCGTGGTGACCAACATGGGCCAGAGCAAGAGCCGGAAGATCATCCACCGGGCGGCCCGGCGGGATCCCAAGCCTCTGATCGTGGTCACCGGCTGCTATCCCCAGACTTCTCCTGACGAAGTGGTCCACATCGACGGGGTGGACCTGATCATTGGGAACCAGGACCGGAGCAAGGTGGTGGAACTGGTCCGGGAACGGCTGGGAGAAAGCCCGGAAGAAGCCCCCATCAACGCGGTCCACGACCTGCCGGTGGGACGGGAATTCGAAGAACTGGATGCGGCAGTGGATGCCAGCCGGAACCGGGCCTTCCTGAAGATCCAGGAAGGGTGCGACCAGTACTGCGCCTACTGCATCATCCCCTACGCCCGGGGCCATCTCCGCTCCCGGTCCCTGGAAAACATCCGGGAAGAAGTGGCCAAGCTGACGGCGGAACAGTACAAGGAAATCGTCCTGATCGGCATCCATCTGGGCTGCTATGGGAAGGAAATCCCCGGGGGACCCCATCTGTCCGACGCGGTGAAGGCGGCTCTTTCTGCACAGCCCCAGGTGCCCCGGCTGCGGCTGGGGAGCCTGGAAAGCGTGGAAGTGGAAGATGCCCTGCTGGAACTGATGGCCCAAGAGCCCCGGCTGTGCGCCCATCTCCATCTGCCCCTCCAGGCAGGCTGCGACAGCACCCTGAAACGGATGCACCGGCCTTATGACACGGCCAAATTCGCCCAGCTGCTGGAGAAGATCCGGAACCTGGTACCCAATGTGGCCATTACCACCGACGTGATCGTGGGCTTCCCCGGCGAAACGGAAGAGGATTTCCAGGCCTCCCTGGACTTTATCCGCCAGTGCCGGTTCAGCAAGATCCATATTTTCCCCTATTCCCAGCGGAAGGGGACCCCGGCGGCGGTGATGCCGGACCAGATCTCCAACCAGGAAAAACAGGACCGGGTCCACCGGCTGGAAGAAGTGGACCGGGAAGGGAACCTGGCTTACCGGCAGGCACAGATCGGCCGGGAAAGCACCGTGCTCTGGGAGCGCCGGAATAAAAAGAACGGCCTGTGGGAAGGGCTCACTCCAGGGTATGTACGGGTGTATGCGGACAGCCCGGAAAACATGAAGGGAAAAATTTCTCCCGTTCGCCTGGAAAAGCTCTTTGAGGACGGGCTGAAGGGTGATATAATATAAGATATTCCATGAACAGGGGGTGAGACTGTGACTGACTGCGTATTCTGCAAAATCGTTTCCGGGGAGATCCCCAGCAAACGGGTTTACGAAGATGACCAGGTGATCGTAATCAACGATCTGAATCCCGGGGCGCCGGTCCATGTGCTGGTGATTCCCAAGGAACATACGGAGAATATCCTCACCGCATCCCCTGAGATCCTGGTCCATGTGAAGAAGGTACTGCCTGAGATCGTAAAGAAACTGGGCATTGCCGAAAAAGGCTTCCGGATTGTGGTGAACACCGGCGTGGAAGGGGGACAGACTGTCCCACACCTCCATTTCCACATTCTGGGCGGCAAGGAACTGGGATGGCCTCCCTGCTGAGAAAAGGCAGATTTTCTGTTGACAGAGACTGCATTTTTACGGTATAATGGCTAGGTGTTAATGTTAAATTACACTTCCCGAAAGAGATCGTGGAGGGAGGGATATAGATGACTGAGATCAGAGTTGGCAAAACCGAATCTTTGGACAGCGCTCTGCGCCGTTTCAAACGGGCTACGCAGAAAGCGGGCGTCCTGTCCGAAGTAAGAAAACGCGAACACTATGAAAAACCCAGCGTAAGACGGAAAAAGAAGTCTGAAGCTGCTAGAAAACGCAAATCCAGATAATCTTCATTGACTTGATTTGATTTGGGGGCGTGGAAGATGTCTTTACGAGAGATTCTGCAAACCGATATGAAACAGGCCATGAAAGACCGGGAAAACGGCAAGCTTCGGCTGGCCGTTTTGCGTATGGTATGGGCTGCCATTCGGAACAAGGAAATTGACGAAAAGACAGAACTGAAGGATGACGCTGTACTGGCTGTCATCATGAAGGAAGTCAAACAGAGAGAAGATACCATCAAAGAGGTCAAGGACGCCAACCGTCCTGATGTGGTGGAGAAAAATCAGCAGGAAATCGAAGTGCTGAAGAAGTATCTGCCCCAGCAGCTGAGCGATGACGAACTGAAGGCCATTGTGGCGGAAGCCATTGAAAAGACCGGAGCCAAATCCATGAAGGATATGGGCAAGGTCATGGGCACCGTCATGGCACGGACCAAAGGCCAGGCAACCGGCCAGCGGGTGAATGCCATGGTAAAGGCTTTGTTGGGCTGAGAAGAGGAAAGGGACTGTTGCTTGCGCAACGGTCCCTTTTTTTATGCTATAATAATACCAACTCTACACAGAAACACAGGTGATCTTATGGTAAACGAGAAAATGTATGAACTGGGTTCGAAAAAATCCACCATTCGGACCATTTTTGAATACGGCCAGAAACGGGCCAAAGAAGTGGGAGCGGAGAACATCTGCGACTTCAGCCTGGGGAACCCCAATGTGCCGGCCCCTGACTACATCAAGGAAGCGGTCATCGACATCATGAACGAACTGCCGCCCCAGGCCATCCACAGCTACACCGTGGCCCCCGGGAAACCGGAAGTCCGGGCAACCCTGGCCCAGGACATCAACCGCCGGTTCGGCACCCATTTCACCGGGGCCAACCTGTTCATGGTAGGGGGCGCTGCTGCGGCCATTACCATCTGCTTCAAGGCCCTGGCGGAAGAGGGGGATGAATTCATCGCTTTTGCCCCGTTCTTCCCGGAATACCGGTGCTTTGTGGAATCCACCGGGGCCAGCCTGAAAGTGGTGCCCGCCCGGACGGAAGATTTCCAGATCGATTTCGCCGCCTTTGAAAAACTGGTGACGCCTCACACCAAAGGGGTCATCGTCAACTCTCCCAACAACCCCAGCGGTGTGGTGTATTCGGAAGAGACCATCAGGAACCTGGCAGCGGTGCTGGAAAAGAAGGAAAAGGAATACGGCCATCCCATTTTCATCATCGCCGACGAACCCTACCGGGAAATCGTCTACGGGGATATCCAGGTGCCTTACATCCCTCTGTACTACAAGAACACCCTGGTGTGCTATTCCTACAGCAAATCCTTCTCCCTGCCCGGGGAACGGATCGGCTATATTGTGGTGCCCGGTGAAGTGGCGGATTTTGCCAAAATGTTCGGAGCCATTGCCGGGGCAGCCCGGGTGGAATGCCATGTGAACGCCCCTTCCCTGTGGCAGCTGGTGGTGGCCCGGTGCGCCGGGAAGCCGTCCAATATCGCTCCCTATGAACGGAACGGACAGCTGCTGTATCAGGGCCTGAAAGAAGCCGGGTTCACAGTGCTGAAGCCCCAGGGGGCCTTCTACCTGTTCCCCAAATGCCTGGAAGAGGACGACTACGCCTTCTGCGAACGGGCCAAAAAGTACGACCTGCTCCTGGTGCCGGGTACGGATTTCGGCTGCCCGGGGTATTTCCGGGCCAGCTACTGCATCAGCTATGACACCATCAAAAAGTCCCTGCCCCTGTTCAAGAAGCTGGCGGAGGAATATAAATAAAATCGTTTACGCATAACGGACCGGTTTAAGGCGGGTTTCCCGGCGTGGAACCCCTACGGAGCCGATGAACGCAGTCAGGAGCCTGACGGCTTCCACGAACCCGTAGGGGCCGCATGCCGGGCGGCCCGCTTCTGTATGTGAAGAGGAGGGAGCACGGTGAGCGCCCTTTTGATGATCGTTTCTTTCTTTGTGAACTACCTGCTCCTGTCTTTGTGGAGCCCGTTTTTCCTGCTTCTGGCGGCTTTCTTCCTGCCGCCGGAGACCCTCCGGACCCTGGATGCCAGCCCCGGCTGGCAGCAGTGGCTGATGACGGTACTGATCCTGGTGCCGGGGCTTTTGATGCAGCTGCCCTTTTTTCAGCGGGTGATGATTTTCACCAGCGGGTGGAAATCCGCCCAGGGCCCTTACCGGCAGGTGCTGGAACAGGCTCTGGAGCCGGTGATCCGCCGGGGCGGACTGGAAGGGGAGACCTTCCATCTGTACGTGAATCCGGAAAAATCCTTCAACGCCTGTGCCCTGGGTGACAACAACATCATCGTCAATGAGCCCATGTTCCAGTATTTCACCGTGGAGGAGCTGTCCGGGATCCTGGCCCACGAAATGGGCCACCTGCAGAAGGGACACACCTGGAAACTGCTGCTGCTCTGGGGCATGTCCACGGCCAACCGGGCCTGTTTCCGGATTTACAGCCTGTTCCTGGCTCTTTTGACGGTGCTCCAGTTCATCCCTGTGCTGGGGTTCATCCTGGTGTTCTTCTGCATCGTGATGAACTTCATCCTCCGGCTGGGGAACTGGCTGCTGGGGTGGCCTCTCACCCTGTTCAACCGGTACTGTTCCCGGCAGGATGAATATGCCGCCGACGCCTACGCCTGTCAGCTGGGCCTGGGGCCGGAACTGTACAGCGGCCTGGCCAAGCTGGATACCATGTACCACAATCCCCAACTGGGATTCTTTGGAAGGATGCTCTCTGACCACCCGGCCACCGATGACCGGCTGGAGCGGATCCGGGAGGAGAGCGGGATGTGAGAGGCAGAAGGGGCGCATCTGGCTTCCTTCGGCCAGGTTCTTCTTATTGTGTATAA
>NZ_FR902061.1:0-4035 GCF_000437815.1 Acidaminococcus sp. CAG:542 | reverse complement strand
CCAGGTGCGCACCCGGCGGTATTCCCCTTCCCGGATCCGGCGGATCCTGTGGCAGTTCCTGCTGTCCGGCCCGGACTGTCCTTTCCGCCAGGGGGCCCAGGAAGGGCCGCAGTACCTGCGGGTGCTGGGGTTCACGGACCGGGGACGGCAGCTGCTCCGGGCCATGAAGCATACCGCCCGTCTCCCCCTTCTCACCGCCATCCAGAAGGACACCCTGGCCAAGGCCCCCTCCCCCGCCTTCCGCCGCCAGCTCCAGCTGGACCTGAGGGCCCAGGACCTGTACCAGCTGGTGACCGAAGGAAAGATCACGGACCGGGATTACAAAGAAAAGCCTGTTATGCTGCCTTGAGCAGCACAACAGGCTTTTTCCGTTGCGTCCCTTATTTCTCTTCTTCCCCTTTGTCCCCGGCGTTCAGCTGGTGGTCGGCGTCGTAGCTGGATTTCAGGGCGTTCCCGTTGTCCCGTACGGCACTGAGGGTCTTGGTGAGGTTTTCTTCCAGATAGTTGAACACGTCCATGGCGTACTGCATGGATTCGCTGTGGAGCTTTTCCGCATAGGCATCTGCAGCCGCCCGCATATCCCGGTCGTACTGCTGGGTGGTGGCGATGATCCCGTTGGCTTTTTCTTCCGCAGCCTTCACCACTTCTTCCTGGCGCACCAGACGGTCCGCTTCCGCCTTGGCCAGATCCACAATCCGTCCCCCTTCTGCATGGGCCTGTTCCACAATGTGGTCGGCTTCCGCCCGGGACTTGTCGATGATGTTCTTCTGTTCTTCCAGCAGGTCATGGGCCCGTTTCACTTCCAGAGGCACCGCCGCTCTCAGCTTGTCCATCACCATGGTGATTTCGTTTTCGTCGATCATCACCTTGTTGACAAGAGGGATCCTCCAGCCATCTGACAGAATGCTTTCCATTTCGTCCAAGATTTTATCCAATTCCATGACCATCGTTCCTTCCTTTTTGTATTCGATCCTACCGTTTGAGAGATTGTTTCCCCCGGGCCATCACTTGCTCCCGGATGCAGTCCGGTACAAAACCGGAAATATCGCCGCCGAAATAGACCATTTCCCGCACTCCGGAAGAGCTGAGATAGGAATATTTGGCGTTGGTCATGATGAACACCGTTTCCAGCTGTTCATCGATTTCCTTCATGAGCAGCGCCCGCTGGAATTCGTATTCGAAATCCGTAAACGCCCGGAGACCCCGGACAATGAACCGGGCCCCTTTCTTTTCGCAGAATTCGTTGAGCAGGCCGGAAAAACATGTCACCCGCACATTGGGGATGTGGGCCGTTGCCTGACGGATCATGGAGACCCGTTCCTCCATGGAGAACATGGCCTTGTCCTTGGCCGGGTTCACGAACACGCTGATGATCAGTTCATCAAACATCTTGCTGGCCCGTTCAAAAATATCCAGATGTCCCATGGTCACCGGGTCGAAACTGCCCGGACATACCGCTTTACGCACGTTGAACCTCCAAGAGAAGCAGATTTGCTACGTACCATTATAACAAAAACGGTTCAGCTTTTCCACACTATTAGGGAGATTTTCGTATCTCCGTACTTTTCCTGCCGGAATTCCGTACCCTGGGGCAGATAGTCTGCCGGATCCTCCTCCAGGGAGTGTTCCAGCACCAGGAGACCGCCCTCCTTCAGCACCGGCCATTTTTCCAGGGCCTCCACCACTTTCCGGTTCAGTCCCTTGTCATAGGGCGGGTCCGAAAAGATCACATCGAAGGCCTTTCCCTGCTGGGCCATCATGGCAAGACCGTTCACCGCGTCGGTGTGGATCAGGGTCACCTGCTCTCCGGCCCGTGCCTTTTCCACATTGGCCTTCACCAGCTTCAGGCTCTCCCGGCTTTTGTCGAAATAGACGATCTGTTCCGCTCCCCGGCTCCAGGCTTCCAGCCCCAGGTTCCCGGTGCCTGCAAAGGCGTCCAGCACGGTGCTGCCGGGGATCCGGCTCTGGATGATGTTGAACAGGGCTTCCTTCACCCGGTCCGCTGTAGGCCGCACCAGATAGTTCTTCGGGGTCACCAGTTTCAGTCCCCTGGCCTTTCCCGTAATGATTCGCATACACAAAACCTCTTCCGTACGTTATAATAGATTATTATACTGTGAAAGGAGCATCCCCCCGTGAAGCTGAAGAAACCCCTTCTGGCTCTTGCCGCTGCAGCCATGGCCGCAGGTGTATTGTATCATACTCTGGCACCCAGAGGGGCTGTTTTTTCTCCCGGAGAGGTACCGGCGGCGGAAAAATGGGCCCTTCTGCCCCTGGACAACCGGCCTCCCTGCCGGGATTTCACCGAAGAACTGGGGGCCCTGGGGGGCATCCATTTCACCGCACCCCCTGATGAGATCATGGACTGGTACGACGAACCGGCCAAGGTACCAGCTCTCAAATCCTGGCTCACCGGCATCATGCCCGGCCAGCAGGGAGCGCTACTTTCTTCGGACCTTCTGATCTTCGGAGGCCTGCTCCATTCCCGGATGGAGCCCCTGACGGACCGGAAGGCGGGAGACTTCTTCACGTACCTGGAGGACCTGAAGGAAGACAACCCGGACAAGCAGTTCTACCTGTATTCCATCATCCCCCGTCTGCTGATCAGCGACCATGTGCTGCCGGACCGGTGGTACCAGTGGCATCTTATGACCTGGACCATTAACATGGACAAGAAGATCCGGGGGCTGCCCTACGACAAGGAGAACTACGAAGAAGTCAAGGCCCTGATCCCCATGGACCTGAAGTGGAAGTACATCACCCTGTACCGGGACAACGACCGGTTCAATGAGGAGCTGGTCCAGTTCGTCACCGAAGAGAACCTGACGGACCTGGTGATCGGCCAGGACGATGCCCATCCCTACGGACTGCCCAACTACAACCGGCTGAACGCGGGAGCCTACCCCAAGGCCTACGACCTGCATCCCCCCATCTACACCTCCCAGGGGGCGGACGAACTGGGGACCCTGGCCGCCGCCAGGATCTACAGCCGGCGCACCGGATACCGTCCCAGGATCAAAGTGCTCTACGGGGACCCGGCCATGAAGGACTACACCCTCCATTTCGTTCCCCTGACCCTGGGGCAGATTGCGGAAGAAAAGATCAAGCTGGCCAACGGGGTGGAAACCGGTTCCCTGGATGAGGCGGATTTCGTCCTGTACATCCACTGCGGCGGGGAAAAGGACGAAGACTATACCAGGATCGCCAGAGACATCAAAAGCCTGATGGAACGGAAACCGGTGGCTCTGGTGGACCTGTCCACCCGGTTCGCCGCCGGAGACTGCATCCTGCCCCATCTCATGGCCAACGGGACGCCCCTGCCCCGGCTGCTGTCCTATTCCGGCTGGAACACCGCCTCCAACGCCATCGGCACTGCCGTGGCCCAGGGGACCATTGTGTCCGGCCAGGCAAAACGGCTGCCCAAGGACCAGCTTCCTGCCCTGTACAGCGCCAATTTCCGGTTCAACTACGCCCGGTTCCTGGACGACTGGGCCTACCAGAAGCTGATCCGGCCCCATATGGCGGAGCTCCAGGACTTCAACGGCGTGGACCCGGAAAAAGGCGGGGATTATCCCAACGCCGCCACCTGCTACCTGTCCCGGGAGCTGGGGATCTACCACCAGGTGCTCCTGTGGTACTGCCGCCAGTTCCCCTACTATGAAGAGGTCGGGACCCGGTACTGGTTCCGGGACGCCCAGTTCGCCGTAAACCTGCCTTGGGAGCGGCCTTTCGAGATCCGGCTGAAAATTTTTCCGGAATTTGGCAAAGAACAGTTGACAAATGGCCGCTGACCCTCTATAATTTATTTGTGTTGTCGGGGCGTAGCGCAGTTTGGTAGCGCGCTTGGTTCGGGACTAAGAGGCCGCAGGTTCGAATCCTGTCGCCCCGACCAACTTTTAAAAAGGACAGCCGTCACCTTCGGGTGGCGGCTTTTTTCGGGTTCATCGTTTGTCGTTTTAGAGGCCAGATGCCAGGCATCTGGCTTTGAACGTATTGGCCCTCTGGGCGGCCGGGACGGGTTTGCCTTCGGCGAAC
>NZ_FR902060.1:0-3146 GCF_000437815.1 Acidaminococcus sp. CAG:542 | reverse complement strand
ACAGGGGGTGCTGCATATGCAGCACCCCCTGTTTTCATTTCGCTGGTACAATCGTCCCTTTGAATTTTTCTTCGATGAACTTCTTCACCGCTTCGGAATGGAAGATTTCGGCGATTTTTTTGTATTCCGCCTTTTCCTTGTCCTTTTCCCGGGCTACCAGTACCATCACGGCCAGAGGTTCATCATCCTTTTCCCAGAACAGCCCCTGTTTCTTCACGTCCATACCGGAGCTCATAACATAGTTCATGGTGATCACTGCCAGGTCCACATCCGCCAGGCTCCGGGGCATCTGGGCCGCTTCCAGTTCCTTGAACTTCAGGTTCTTGGGGTTGTCCACCACATCGTTTACGGTAGCCTTGAAACCGACCCCTTCCTTCAGTTTGATCAGGCCGGCTTTTTCCAGGAGTGCCAGGCCCCGTCCTCCGTTGGTGGGATCGTTGGGGATAGCCACCGTGGCGCCGTCCGGCACATCTTTCAGATCATGGATCTTGTCACTGTAGATGCCCATCCGCATCAGGATGGTGTTCCCGATGGGCACCAGCTTGGTACCGTTCTGCTTGTTGAAGTTGGCCAGGAAGGGCGCATGCTGATAGCTGTTCAGATCCAGGTCCCCTTCTGCCAGGGCTTTGTCCGGAGTGATGTAATCGGAGAATTCCACCACTTCCACGTTCAGCCCCTGCTTCTTGGCTTCTTCCGCCACCGCATGGACCACATCCGCATGAGGCCCGGCCGTAGCCCCGATCTTGATGGGCTTGCCGCTGTCGGCGCTTTTCTTGTCGGCACCGCTGCCTCCGCATCCGGCCGCCAAAAGGGCTGCCGCAACCAATCCCGTCAAAAACAAACGGATCTTACCTTTTCCCAACATCTCATCGCTCCCTTTTAATTCATATTGTTTTACTAGTAATTAATGTGTATATCATAGTCGGAAAAGGGAGAGATGTCAAGGGGCTGTTGCCTATGCAACAGCCCCCTCTCACCGATTGATCCATTCGTTCACTTTCCGGTTGTAATACTCATTCTTTTTCTTCTGGACCCATTTATCCCGTTCTTCGCAGATGGCCAGCATTTCGTCCACCATTTCTTCTGCCGTAGGGGGCTGGACGTGGATCAGGTACTGGGTCATCCGTTCCACGGTGCTCTCCGTCCCCAGGTTCTGGGCCATCAGTTCTCCCAGTTCCGCCGGATACCCCAGGTTCACCACCACATCCACCAGTTCCCGGCTCAGCTGTTCCAGTCTTGTCATATCATTCTCCTTCGGTTTCCTTATTATTTCTCTTCCCACAGCCGGCACAGCAGCTGTACTGCCAGGATACCCACAAACACTCCCAGGGTATCCAGCAGCACATCCGACACCTGGGCACTGCGGCCCGGGCTGAACAGCTGGAGGCATTCGTCCACGGCCCCTGCCGCAGCTCCCAGAAGCAGCGCCGGAAGGCCCCGTCCTGTAAGGCCGGTCAGCACCATGCCCAGGGCAGTGAATTCCGTCAGATGGGCCAGTTTCCGGATGGTGTAGAAATTCAGATACCCCATCCCCGGCAGACTGCCCCACCGGGCCAGGGCCAGATGGAGCACCGACTGGCTCTCGGCCTGGGAAGCTGTCCCATTCTGGAGAGAGTGCCCCCAGATGAACCCCAGCAACACCACCAGCAAAACCCAAAGCACCCGACGGCCCATATCTTCACCTCCTGTATAATGGGATTATTATAACATAAAAGGAGCCGTCCCATAGGCAACGGCTCCTCTTCTTTTTCTTTTATACCGACCAGGCACTGGATTCAAAATCCACAGGCCCACGCCCTTGTCTGGCTGCCTTTACCTTGGGGCAGGACTGCTTCGGACTGTTCTTCTGGATTACGGCCCCCCATACGCTCTGGAAATCCTTGGGACGGAAGCCCAGATTCATTTCCCACATCGTAAAAACTTTCTTTTCCATACGGATCTCTCCCTTCCCTTGTTTTCCTGCAGATTGGTTTGTTTTCTCTTTGTGACTACAGTATACGACGAAACTTATACAAAGAAAAACAAATAGATTTCAGTGTTATTACAAGCTGGAGATTGTAGTATAATACAGAAAAAGGAGGCGGTCCCATGGAATTGGCGCAAAAAATGTTTCTGCTGGCGGCGGAAGAGATGAATTTCACCAAGGCAGCCAAACGGGCCTTTGTAACCCAGCAGTGTCTCAGCGAGCATATCAGCAAACTGGAAAAACAGCTCCATACGAAACTGTTCCTCCGGGGCAGGCATCTCCAGCTGACGGAATCAGGAAAAGCCATGGTCAGCACCCTCCGGCAGATCCAGCACCTGGAAGAAAGCCTGGGCCATCGGATCCAGGAAATCGAGGCGGGAGAAATCGGGGAGATCCGCCTGGGGATCAGTACCTCCCGGGCCCGTCTCCTGCTGCCCCGTTTTCTGGAAACATTCCACGGGACTTATCCACAAGTCCACATTTCCATCACCCTGGGGGATACAGTCCAACATATCCAACTGATGAAAACCCAGCAGCTGGATCTGGTGTTGGGGCTGGATGCACCTTCTGATCCCTTCCTGGAAGAGAAGCTGATTGGCAAAGAGAAACTGATGGTAGTGGGCACCCTTTCTTTTTTCCGCCAGTATCATCTGGGTACCTTCTCCCCGGAAAACTGGAAAACAGGAAATACCATCTCCCTTCAGGAATTCAAGCCTTTTCCCCTGATCGGCAATCGGGAACACAGCACCCTGCTGGAACTGGTCCAGAGCTGCCTTCGGGAAAATCATCTGGACTGCCCCCAGCCCATTTCCATCAGCGACATCAGCACCCAGATCCAGCTGTGCCGGCTGGGCCATACAGCCACCTTCTGCAATGATGTGCTGGCCTATCCTCTGATTCGGGAAGTCCAGAAGGATCAGGAAGACCCCCTGCTGGCCTTCTACATAGCCGGTGAGACCCACACCATGCGCTCCAGCATTCTCCGGCTGAAAGCCCAGGTAAGGCCCAGATACCTGGAAGATTTCACCAACAAACTGCTGGAATATATGAAAAAAATCCAGAATGGATAAGGGGTTGTGAAATATTCACAACCCCAGTCGTGGGCCGTGACTCACAGCCCGCGACCCGCGACAAAAAGGCCTGCATCTTTCGATGCAGGCCTTTTCTCTTAACCGGCAGC
>NZ_FR902059.1:12821-20978 GCF_000437815.1 Acidaminococcus sp. CAG:542 | reverse complement strand
CGAAGGCCGGACTCGAACCGGCACGCTTTTAGGGCGCTTGATTTTGAGTCAAGTGCGTCTGCCAATTCCGCCACTTCGGCAAGCGTGATGGGTATCACAATAAAATTATTTTAGCATGGGGTTGGAACCATTGTCAAGAGAAAAAAGGGCTTTACTTTCCCTGGTCCGTGTCCACCAGGGTTTCAGCTCCCAGACGGACGGGGCCGCCGATGGTGAGGGAAATGATTTCTCCGTCTTTCCAGTCGGCCTCAATATCGATCCGGCCTCCTGGTTCCTGGAGGGTGGCGGCCAGGGACCGTTTCTGACGATGGGCCAGGGCGGCAGCCACAGCAGCAGATCCGCTGCCGCAGCTTTTTTCGTGGTACAAGGTACCGGTAGCGGATACATAGACAATGGGGATCACTTTCAAGGTGCTGATTTCCACCAGCATCAGCCCATAGGCTTCCGGTTCCGTTCCCCGGGAAATTTCCCGCTGGAGAGAATAGAACAGCTGGTCCTGGTCCACTTCGTCCACATTCAGGGTAAAATACACATAATGGGTGATCCCGGGCAGGACCACTTCCTGGCATTCCACACTTTCCCGTTCATAAGAAAGACGAATCTTCCCAATGGACAAAGGGGGCGGCAGCTGAACTGTGGCATCGTAGAGATTTTCCCGGATCTTTTTGGCAGAAACCGGGAGGGGAGTGGGACAGCCGCTGCAGGTGACCTGATATTCTCCTTCTTTCTTCCCCTGGTAGAAGAGGGCACAGGCACCGGCAGAACGGGTGGCATTTCCGCAGAATTCCCCACCCATCATCTCCACCTGGGGCTGGTCTTCCTTAAAGGAAAGACACCCTACCTGCTCCACAGAAGGGTCAAGGGCCAGCAGCTGCCGGTTCAGTTCTTTACGGTTTTCCTGAGGGACCGGATCCAGCACATACAAGGTTATGTTGCCGCTGGGATCGGCCTGAATGGTACGGACTTTCATAGCAACTTCCTTTCTTGGAAAAGAACCATTTATACAACGAATTCTTAAAATACTCTCATAATTAAATCCTATATTTTATATTATAGCGATTTGCCCTGTATTATACAAGGGAAAAAGCGGACTTTTGAGTAATTTCTGAAAACAACAAGGCGGGAGGTTTTTGTGTTAGAATAAGGAATGTGTTTTTTGCCAATCTACTTTAATGATACAGGAGGTTTCATTGTTGCATTACCGTAAATCTTTATGGAGTTGGCTCTGTGCCGGACTGTCCCTGCTGCTTCCCCTGGGAGCCCAGGCTTCGGTCCAGGATCTGGCCTGGCAGGATGGGGTGCCGGCCTATGAGGAAGTAAAAGGGACCATTACCCATGACGGTCCCAAACTGATTTTTTCCGACAGCCCGGAAATGGTGGGAAAAATCGGGATCATGTACCGGGATACGGTGGAGGGGCCGGTGCGGCTTTTCTTTCATCATGTAAACGACACCCGTACGGACAAACGGCTGGCGGTGCTGCTCCGGCGGACTACCTTGCGGCCCAGCCTGGTTAACTTGGGGAAGAACGGAATCTCCCGTCCCAATGAGGACTGGCTGGAAGCCGGGAAGGAAGCCCAGGAACGGTATTACAGTTCCACCCCCAACGGCCGGAAATTCTTCCTCAGCGGGCCCCGGGATATCCTGAACAACGGGAAGGGGTACATTCTCCATCCTCAGGAACTGGTCACCGGGATTGTGGATCTGAATTTTGAAAGACCGGTGGAAGTTTCCTTTATCATGATGCCGGTGGATGCGGATCCAAGGGTATCTGCGGAAGTCTATTCCATCCTGCCCCCTGATGAAGGAGGCCATGTGCTCCGGGGTACTTTTGAAGGGGCCAATGTCCATGTGACCCTGCAGGATGCTTTTGATACGGACAAGGGAACCATCTGGGGCCTGGAACTGGCAGACGACAACAAGGATCCCTATGTACGGGGCATCGATGTGACCCGGAATGAACCGGTGGTCAACTATGGGAACTACGGGGTCATGTACGACGTGAATTTCCGGACCCGGGGCAAGAATGATGCTCAGCTCCGGTTCAATCCCTATGGGGGCGCCTATGCTGGGTTTGGAGTACTTACCGCTCAGGGGGAAACTGCCCGGTACATCCGGATCCCGGATAACCGGCTGTCCTTTGGCTGGAACCATGACGGGGAAACCATGAAACTGGGGACGGTACCGGCAGGGAAAAGCGCTTCCTTCTACTTCTCTCCCCCCGGTTCTTCCAATCTTCCGGTGAGGATTTTCTGGGAAGGGAAGCATGATTCTCAGGTACAGAAGAAATCCGGACGGGTGCGGACGGCAGAACAGATCCTGGCAGAACGGTTGGCCCGGAAGGAACAGAACAAAACACAGACTAAAAGAAAATAATTATTAAAAACCCTTGACTATTTTCTAGGTTTGTTGTACTATATGGGTGTCAGGAAATGACAATGAAAAAAAGGGTACAAGACAGTTCCCCGGAAGGGGGAACAACAGAAAAAAAGGAGGATTTGACAATGGCTGAATTGAAAGGTTCTCAGACTGAAAAAAACTTATGGACTGCGTTTGCAGGTGAATCCCAGGCTTACAATAAATACGGGTATTATGCCAGTGTAGCAAAGAAGGAAGGGTACGAACGGGTAGCCAAGAACTTCCTGGAAACTTCCGGCAACGAAAAGGAACATGCCAAGATCTGGTTCAAGGCTCTCCATGGTGGCTCCATCCCTGATACGGTGGAAAACCTGAAGGATGCAGCAGCCGGCGAAAACTACGAATGGACTGAAATGTACAAGGAATTCGCAGAAACCGCTGAAAAAGAAGGCTTCAAGGATCTGGCTTACAAGTTCAAAGCCGTGGGCGCCATTGAAAAGCACCATGAAGAACGGTACAGAGCTCTGCTGAAGAAAGTGGAAGATGGCACCATGTTCCAGCGCAGCGAAAAGACCGTGTGGATCTGCTCCAACTGCGGCCATATCGTGGAAGCGGAAAAAGCACCGGAAGTATGCCCGGTCTGCGCTCATCCCAAATCCTATTTCATGGTTAACTGTGAATGCTTCTGAGCCTGAAAAAAGCCCCCGGGAAGGGGGCTTTTTTTTATGCTCAGTGATTGGTCAGGCCAAGCTCTTTCAGCATTTCCATATCGTCTTTGATGGTGGTGCCGCTGGTGGTGAGCATGTTGCCGGTAATGGAAGCGGAGGCTCCGGCCAGGAGGGCAGTGGCTCCGTTTTTGGGCAGCAGCTTCCGGCCGGCAGCCAGACGGATATTGGCGGTGGGGTTGATGAACCGGAAGATGGCAATGGTCCGGAGGATGTCTTCTGCAGGCAGGGGCTTCCGGCCTTCCATACCGGTGCCGGGAATGGCCATCAGGGCGTTGATGGGAATGGATTCGATCCCCAGGCTCTGGAGGGTAAAGGCCATGTCCAGCCGGTCCTGCCAGGTTTCGCCCATGCCGATGATGCCGCCGGAGCATACGCACATGCCTTCCGCCTGGGCAGCTTTGATGGTGCGGATCCGGTCGTCAAAGGTGTGGCTGGTGCAGATCTGGGGGAAGTACCGCCGGGAGGTTTCGATGTTGTGGTGGTAACTGGTGACCCCGGCTTCCCGGAGACGGCGGAACTGTTCCCGGCTGATGATGCCGTGGGAGGCACACAGGTCGATGGTCAGGTCCTTTTTCATGGCTTTGTAGATATCCAGGGCCTTTTCAAAATCCTTCCCGGTAAGAGCCCGTCCGGAAGTGACCATGGCGAACCGGTTGGCACCGGCATCCTGGTCGGCTTTGGCGGTTTTCATCACTTCTTCTTTGGACAGGAACCCGTATTCTTCACAGCCTGTATGGTGGCAGGCGGCCTGGGCACAGTATTTGCAGTTTTCCCCGCAGCGGCCGCTCCGGGCGTTGATGATGGTGCAGAAATCCACATGGTTGCCGCAGAAGTGCTTCTGGAGCCGTCCGGCTTCCTGCTGGAGTTCGGCCAGGTCCTGGGTCAGAAGGTCCTGGACTTCCGGGTCTTCCGGTTTCAGCCGGTACCCGTCCATGATCCGGTCGGTCAGTTCGCGCAGTGCTTCTATCTTCAATGATCTCATCCCTTCTGGTATAATATGCTTATCATTATAAAGAATGAGAATTTTGCGGTCAACTTTTTTAAATAAGAGGTTAACGCAAAATAAAAACAAAGGAGGAAGAATCATGGAACTGCTGTTTATCTATATGGACGGGTGCCCTTACTGCAAACTGGCCGGGGAGGTACTGGAAGGTCTGTATGCCAGCCATCCGGAATACAAAAAGATCCCCCTGGTGAAGGTGAACGAAAACCGGGAACCGGAAAAACTGAAGGGCCGGAAGTACTACTACGTGCCCACTTTCTTCTATGGAGAAGAAAAAATCTACGAGGCCCAGCCGGGAGATGGCCGGGAAAAGATGGAAAAGATTTTGGGAGATTTTTTCAAAAAGGCTGTCGATTGATGAAAATGAGGTGCTGCCCAGGCAGCACCTCATTTTCATTCCATCAATATTTTCCTGCATGTTTCATTTTTCAGGATCATTTTCAGCAGCAGAGTTCCCAGGACGGTGACGCTGAGGAATTCTCCTGCACCGATGTAGATCATGGCGGCCCCCAGGGACAGATCCGGGGGCAGGGCGGCCAGCACGTCCAGCTCTGCCCCGATTACCACTCCGTTGCTGATCACCGGGCACAGGGAAGCCAGCAGGGGACTTTTCAGCCTGTGCATGGGCCAGATCCCCAGGAAGGTGGCCAGGGTTCCCAGGACCATGTCCGGCAGGCCGAAGGGACTCCCCAGGTTGGCCAGGAAGCAGCCGGCGGTGAGCCCGGGGATCCATTTCCTACTGCAGAAGGCCAGCAGGGTGAGACATTCGGATACCCGCACCTGGACAGGCCCATAGCTGAAAGGGGCCAGGCCCAGGGTCAGGGCTGCATAGATGGCGGCCAGGAGGGCATTCCGCAGGAGCCAGACCGGAGGGTTCACTGGTCTTCTCCCAGGGCACGGGCCTTCAGTTCCCGGTATTTCCGGGAACTGAAGGGCTTCAGCTGGGACTCCCGGTGGTCATAGCCATAGGCCCGTTTGGAAATGGCCAGGATGGGGGGAGCCTGGATCCGCTTGGCCACAGCCAGACCGCAGAACAGTTTCCACCACCGTTCCAGGTCGGCAATAAAGGACCGGGCATCCGGGAACAGCTCCGCCACCAGTCCCTTTTCACAGCCCAGGTGTTCTTCCAGGGTGCCTTCCAGGTACCAGGTCAGCAGTTCTTCCGGAGAGGTCTTGGTCCAGCTTTCCACAAAGGCCTGGAGCAGGTAATCGTGGTAGGGATACACCAGAGGGTCCCCGCCGTTGCCTACGGTCTGGGCAGCGGACAGTTCCGCACTGGGTTTGATCCGGAAGATTTCTTCCGGGATCACTTCCCGCCGGAACACTTCCTCATTGAGGTACCGGCCCAGGGCATAGACCTGGTGTTTCCACAGGTCCCCGATGAGTGCCAGTACCCCGGCAATGTCCCCGTAGAAAGTGGCATAGCCCACGGTCATTTCCGCCTTGTTGGAGTTGCAGGAGAAACCGCCGCCGAACAGGGAAGCCAGACCGGCCAGTACCCGGGCGCCCCGGTCCCGGGCCTGGATGTTTTCCGCTGCAAAGGGGGTGACTTTCAGATGGAAGTCCTCCCCGGAGGTGTAATCGTGGATGGGCGTACTGTTGAACTGGAGGATGGTCTTTTCCACCACTTCCTGGATGGGGAGGATGGCGTAATTGGCCCCCAGGGCTTCCGCCATTTTCTGGGCCAGGCTCTTGGTCAGTTCCGAGTTGAACTGGCTGGGCATGTTCACCAGCAGCACGTTTTCCGGTCCCAAAATGTCCACGTAGAAAGCGGCGGTAACGGCAGAATCGATGCCCCCGGACACCCCGATGGTCATTTTCCGGATCCCCAGCTGGTCTAGGAACCGGGAAGCCCCGTACCGGAGGGACTGATAGATTTCCTGGGCGTCGGAAAGGGAGGGCTGGAGTCCCCGTTCCCCCTGGAGCTCCCCGGTGTCCGGGTTCCACCGGCTTATCAGCAGGTCTTCCTGGAAGGCAGGCGAATCGGTGATCATCCGGCCCCTGGCATCGTACATGCAGCTGCAGCCGTCGTAGGTGAACACGTCTTTCCCGTTGTTCTGGATCCCCACATTGTTGCAGTAAACCAGGGGAATGCCTCCCTGCCGGGACTGGCGGACGAACAGATCGTGGCGCTTCCGGTTCTTGTGGAAGGTATAGGGGGAACAGGACAGGTTGCAGAGGATCTGGGCTCCGTTCTTTTCCAGCAGTTCCGGCACATTATAATGGTAGTTTTCCGTCCAGCCGTCTTCGCACAGGAGCACTCCCAGCTTCAGTTCCCGGCCCCGGATGGTGACGGCCACCGGCTTTACCAGGTCTTCCATGGTGACCTGGCCACCCAGTTCCGGCAGCAGTTTGGCGGTGCTGTGGAAGTACCGGCTGTCGTCGAATTCCCGGTAGTCAGGAAGGGAGGTTTTGCTGATGAAAGGATAAGGCAGTCCCCCCTGGAGCAGCTTTCCGTCCTGGGCCACAAAGGCGGCGTTGTATTTCCGCACCCGGCCGTCTTCGTTGACCTTGGCCGGATCGGCAGCGATGTTCCCGAAAATCACGCACAGGCCCTGGCTGGCGGCGATGATCTCTTTGCCCCAGGCTTCACAGTCCCGGATAAAGGCGCTCTGTTCCCACAGATCTCCCAGCAGATAGCCTGGAACCATCAGCTCCGGCAGGAGCAGGATGTCCACCTGATTTTCCCGGGCGCTGGCTATGGCCTGGAGGGCTTTCCGGGTGTTGGCTTCCGGATTGCCCGGTTCGATTTGGATTTGTGCACAAGCAATTTTTACGTCCATTTGTCTCTCGCTCCATAAATTGATATAATGAACAGAACTAAACTGCTTCCATTATAGCAAAAGGGGACCGGATAGGAAAGGCGGACCCTGGGGGAAGGCTGAAATGCGAACAAAGAAAATATTTGACTGGTAAATGTTGCGTATATACAGCTCTTATGCTATGATACGAGGTGCGATATGCAGAAAGTAGGGGGGACTATGTTATACATTAGTACAAGAGGGAAAACTGATATGGTGAGCTCCGCTCACGCCATTTCCAATGGCCTGGCTGCTGACGGGGGACTGTTCGTGCCCAAGGAATTTCCGCCCATCAGCATGGCGGAAATCGATGCCATGCGGGAAGCACCCTACAGTGCCCGGGCACTGACGGTGCTGGCCCGGTTCCTGACAGACTACAGTGAAGAGGAACTGAGACACTGTGTGGAAACGGCCTACAGCAAGGAACGGTTCGGGGATTTCCCGGCTCCGCTGCACCTGCTGAAAGACAACCTGGACGTACTGGAACTGTGGCATGGCCCTACTTGTGCGTTTAAAGACATGGCCCTGCAGATCCTGCCCCTGTTCCTGACCAAGGCGGTCCAGAAGACCGGGGAACAGAAGAAACTGGTGATCCTGGTGGCTACTTCCGGGGATACGGGGAAAGCGGCCATGGCCGGGTTTGCCGATGTGCCGGAAACGGAAGTCATCGTATTCTATCCCCAGGAAGGGGTCAGCGACATCCAGAAGCTCCAGATGGTGACCCAGAAAGGGGCCAATGTCCATGCGGTGGCGGTGGAAGGGAACTTCGATGACGCCCAGACCGGGGTAAAGATCCTGTTCGGCAGCCGGCCTCTGGCAGAAGAACTCCAGGCCCACGGCTGTGCCTTCTCTTCGGCCAACTCCATCAACTGGGGACGGCTGGTGCCCCAGATCGTGTACTATTTCAGCGCCTATGCGGATGCGGTGAACAGCGGCCGGATCGAAAACGGCGCACCGGTGAACTTCGCCGTGCCCACCGGGAATTTTGGGGACATCCTGGCCGGGTTCTATGCCAAACTGATGGGGCTGCCGGTGAACAAGTTCATCTGCGCCTCCAACAGCAACAATGTGCTGACAGACTTTATCAACACCGGGGTATACAACCGGAAGCGCCCCTTCCACAAGACCATTTCTCCTTCCATGGATATCCTGGTTTCCAGCAACCTGGAACGGCTGCTGTTTGAAGAAACCGGCCATGATGCGGCCCAGGTGGCGGAATGGATGAAGGAACTGAACGAAAAAGGCGAATACAAGATCAGTACTGAACT
>NZ_FR902059.1:0-12783 GCF_000437815.1 Acidaminococcus sp. CAG:542 | reverse complement strand
AGATCCTGAAGGACTTCTTCGGCACCTGGGTGGACGAAGTGGAAACCCGGGAAACCATCGGGGATGTGTACAACAACTACGGCTATGTAATGGATCCTCATACGGCAGTGGCCTACAAGGCCATGGAAAAATACCGGCTGATGACCGGGGACGAAACCTACAGCATCGTCCTGAGCACCGCCAGCCCCTTCAAGTTCAATGATGTGGTCCTGGCTTCCATCGATCCGGATACCTACGAAGGGAAAAAGCTGGATCCCTTTGTGGCCATGGAAGACCTGAGCAAGGCGGCCAAGCTGCCCATCCCTGCCAGCATGCAGGAACTGCCCCATCTCCAGAAACGCCAGAGCGACGTGGTGGACAAGACCCAGATGGAAGGGGAAGTGAAGAAGCTGTTGGGGCTGGAATAAAGAATGACATAAAAGGGACCCGTCAGGGTCCTTTTTATTATACCTTTTATAAGGAAAAATCTATGGATAAGTGTAACTTTTGTGTCAGTTTGACTTAAAAAAGTACAGTTCCCGGCTTATTTTTTCTTGTAAAATATGATATGATAGAGGGCATGTAGAATGATCGAATTTCATTGATTCAAAGGGGAGCAAGAAATGGAAGTCACTGTTATTACGAATATCAGACGGAAAGTGCTGACCATGCTGTCGAAAATGGCCTATGACGGGAATCTGCCGGACCATGTGTATGATGTGCTGCAGATCGTCAACGAAAACACCCCCCGGACCCGGTGCTGTGTCCACAAGGAACGGGCGGTGCTGAAGGAACGGATCTGTGTGGCCCTGGGTGTGTACGAGGACATGAACATCATCGACGCCGCCAACAAGGCCACCACGGAACCGGTGGACCGGACCCAGCATGTAATTGCCGTGCTGCCGGAAGCCTGCTCTGCCTGCCCGGTGAACAAGTACATGATCACCGACGTGTGCCGCCGCTGTCTGACCCACCGGTGCATGAACGGTTGCCCCAAGAAGGCTATTTCCGTATACCAGGGCCGTGCCCATATCGACTATGACATGTGCATCGAATGCGGCAACTGCAAACGGGCCTGCCCCTACGGCGCTGTAGTGGAAATCGCCCGTCCCTGTGAAAATGCCTGCAAGGTCCATGCCCTCCATACCGGCAAGAACAAAAAAGCGGAAATCGACAAGAACATCTGCGTGGAATGCGGTGCCTGCCGGGGTGCCTGCCCCTTCGGCGCCATCGAGGAACGGAGCCATATCGTCCAATTGATTCAGGCCATCAAGAGCGGCAAGGAAGTGGTGGCTCTCCTGGCTCCTTCCTTTGTGGGCCAGTTTGGTTTGAAGGTACAGCCGGGGCAGATTGTGAAGGCCTGTCAGGAACTGGGCTTTGCTTCTGTGAAGGAAGTGGCCCTGGGTGCGGACATGACCACCATTTCCGAAGCGGAAGAATTCCTGGAAAAGGTGCCCACCGGCAAACAGAAAATCATGACCAGTTCCTGTTGCCCGGCCTTTGTGGCTACAGTAAAGCGCCATGCCCCGGGTTTGGCGGACTGCATTTCCGATGCGGTGTCTCCCATGGTGGCCCGGAGCAAGCTGGAAAAGTACGCCCATCCTGGTGCCCTCACCTGCTTCATCGGTCCCTGCATCGCCAAAAAGGTGGAAGCCCGGGAACATCCGGACGAAATCGACTTTGTGCTGACCTTCGAAGAACTGAAGTGCATGATGGACAGCCAGGGCATCGACCCGGCAGCCTGCGAAGTGGCTCCGTTCCATCCTGCTTCTTCCGCTGACGGGTGCAGCTTCCCTCAGGCGGCAGGGGTAAGCAACGCTGTGAAGGACTATATCCGGGACAACCATCCGGAAGTGGATGTGGAATCTCTGAAGACCCTGTACTGCAACGGGCTGGATGAATGTCTGGGGGCCCTGAAGGATGTGGAAGCCGGGAAACTGGATCTCCAGTATCTGGAAGGGATGGCCTGCCAGAAAGGCTGCCTCAACGGACCGGGGGCTCTGACGGAACCGGGCCTCACCCGGGTGCTGCTGAAACGGTTTGCAGGCACCACCCAGGCGGACAGTGCCGGGAAAATCGATAAAGCCATGGACGGCGTGAAGAACGTGGACATGGAACGGGTATATTTGCGCAAATAAACAGAGTGTGATAAAATAGCCGGGTATGAGTACGTTGAAAACAGGGCTCCATACCCGGCGTTTTCGAATTTAGGTAGGAGGAAGTTAACATGTCAGGACATTCCAAGTGGGCAAATATCAAATTCAAAAAGGGAAAGGCTGATGCCCTCCGTGGGAAGATCACCACGAAGATCGGCCGGGAAATCACCATTGCAGTACGCATGGGCGGTCCTGATCCTACTGGTAATATGAGACTGAAACTGGCTTTGTCCAAGGCCAAAGCCAACAACATCCCCAAGGACAATATCAAACGGGCCATCGCCAAAGGCCAGGGTGCCACCGAAGGCTCCAACTACGAACAGATCACTTACGAAGGCTACGGCCCGGCCGGGGTGGCCATTATGGTCAGTGCCCTGACGGACAACCGGAACCGGACGGCTGCCGATGTGCGGCACGTGTTCTCCAAAGGTGGGAACATGGGGGAATCCGGCTGCGTGGGTTGGATGTTCAAGAACAAAGGCGTGTTCACTGTGGAAAAGGAAGGGGCTCCTTCTGAAGACGAAGTGATGGAAGTGGCACTGGATGCCGGTGCGGAAGACATGGAAACCACCGATGATGCCTATGTGATCACCACCGCTCCGGAAGATTATGATGCCGTGGAAAAGGCTCTGGCCGACCACAACATCGAAGTGGCCATGAGCGAACTGTCCCTGATTCCGGACAACACTGTGGCAGTCACCGGGGAAGATGCAGAAAAAGTCCAGAACATGATTGATGCCTTCAACGATCTGGACGACGTGCAGGACGTTTATACGAACGCTGACCTGCCTGAGGAAGAATAAGGGGGAAGCTGCCTCACAGCCATCCCAGGAATGAATACGGCCGGCCAGCTGGGGAAGGGCTTCCCCGGAGGCCGGCTTTTTGACCCTAAGGAGGGAAACAGGATATGCTGGCATTGGGTATCGACCCGGGAACGGCAATCTGCGGCTACGGGCTGGTGCGGCTGGAACGGAGCCGGCTGATCCCGGTCCACTATGGGGCCGTTTTTACCGACAAGGACATGCTGCCGGAGCGGCGGCTGAACAAGATCTATGAAGAACTGACGGATCTGATCGACCGGTTCCATCCGGATTTCATGTCCGTGGAAAAACTGTTTTTCAACCGGAATGTGACCACGGCCATTGCAGTGGGAGAGGCCCGGGGGGTTATCCTGCTCACAGCGGCCCGGGCGGGCATCCCGGTATATGGCTATACCCCCATCCAGGTGAAGCAGGCCATCACCGGGACCGGACGGGCCAACAAGGAACAGGTGACCTATATGGTGCAGAAACTGCTCCATATCGAGGAAAAACCCAAACCGGATGATGTGGCCGATGCTCTGGCCATCGGAATCACAGGGCTGAACTTCATCCGGGAACAGGAACTGCGGGAGAGAATGCGATGATTGGATTCATTACCGGACGGGTGGACCATATTGGAACGAATTTCTGTCTGGTGGACACCCAGGGGGTGGGCTACCGGATCTTCCTGAATACCGGGGATCTGTCCCGGATCCAGGTGGACCAGAAGGTGAAGATCTACACCTATCTGTCCGTACGGGAGGATGCCCTCCAGCTGTTCGGCTTCCTGTCCTACGACGCCTATTCCCTGTTCACCCAGCTGATCACCGTCAGCGGCATCGGCCCCAAGGTGGCCCAGGGGATCCTGTCAGCGGCCAAGGTGGATGCCTTCTATCTGGCGGTGAAGAACCGGGACCTGAAGTTTTTGACCAAGCTGCCGGGAATCGGAAAGAAAACCGCAGAACGGCTGCTGCTGGAATTAAAGGACATGACCGGACCGGAAGGGCTGGAAGAAGAGGGAACGGGGGAAGGCTTTGACGGGGAATTCCCGGAAGACGACACCACCACCCTGGGGGCTGTGGCCGAAGGGCTCAGCTATCTGGGGTATACCCAGGGAGAGATTGCCCAGGTGCTGAAGAAACTGAAAATCACTGCTGACAGCAGGGCGGAGGACCTTCTGAAGGAGGCTCTGCGCCTTTTGGCCAGGAGGAGTTAAATGGAAGATACCAATCGCGTGATTGCCGGGCACGAGCAGGAACAGGACGGCTGGCAGTACAGCCTGCGTCCCCGGCGGCTGGCGGAATACATCGGCCAGTCCAAAGTGAAAAAGAATATGGAGATTTTCATCCAGGCGGCCCTGAAACGGAAGGAAGCCCTGGACCATGTGCTGCTCTATGGGCCTCCGGGCCTGGGGAAGACCACCCTGGCCAACATCATCGCCAATGAGCTGAACGTGAACATCCGGATCACCAGCGGTCCGGCCCTGGAGCGCCAGGGGGACCTGGCGGCCATCCTCACCAATCTCAGCGACAGCGATGTACTGTTCATCGATGAAATCCACCGGCTGCCCAAAACCGTGGAGGAAATCCTCTATTCCGCCATGGAAGACTATGCCCTGGACATTATCATCGGCAAGGGGCCGGCAGCCCGGAGCGTCCGGCTGGATCTGCCCCGGTTCACCCTGATCGGGGCCACCACCCGGATGGGATCCATTGCGGCTCCGCTGCGGGACCGGTTCGGGGTGATCTGCCACCTGGAATTCTACACTCCGGAAGAACTCCAGATCATTGTGGAACGGGCGGCGGAAATTTTGAAAGTGACCATCGATCCGGAAGGGGCCTATGAAATCGGACGCCGGAGCCGGGGCACTCCCAGGGTGTCCAACCGGCTGCTGAAACGGGTCCGGGACTTTGCGGAAGTGGGGGGCCACGACACCATTACCCGGGACGTGTGCCGGGATGCCATGAAGCGGCTGGAAATCGACGATTTGGGCCTGGACCAGAACGACCGGCGGCTGCTGAAGAAGCTGGTAAAGGATTTCGGCGGACGGCCGGTGGGGGTGGATACCCTGGCCGCTTCCCTCAACGAGGAGACCGAGACCCTGGAAGATGTGTATGAACCCTATCTGATGCAGCTGGGGATGCTCCAGAGGACACCCAAGGGACGGCAGGCCACCCTGGCCGCCTACCAGTATCTGGGAGTGCCCTATCCCAGGGAGGACGGAAGCAAATGAAAGGGAAACGGACCCTTTTCCTGACGGCCTTCTTCCTGCTGCTGATCCACGCTGTGGTCCTGGCGGCAGGGGGAGGACCCCGGCTCCGGGTGGGACTGGCGGTGAACCAGTTTTCCGCCCAGGTGAGTTCTGCCGGGAAAATCAAAGTGGTGGACAGCAGCGGCCGGACTACGGTGCTGAATCCGGGGAGCCACTTCATCAGCGTAAAGAACGGCTCCCTGTATGCGGACCAGAAAAAGTTGTCCGGCAGTCAGGTGTCCCTTGTGGCGGCGGATGCCAAAAATCCCCTGCTGGTGAACCGGAAAAAGTACCGGGGCGCCCTGACAGTGCTCCTGAACAGCGGGAAAAAGAACCTGAATGTGGTGAATACCCTGCCCCTGGAGCAGTATCTCTATGGGGTGGTGGCCAAGGAAGTGCTGCCCCTGTGGCCGGACGAAGCCATCAAGGCCCAGGCAGTGGCGGCCCGGAGCTTTGCCCTGTACAGTATGGACAACGGGAAGTATCCCAATTTCGACATCCGGGCCAACGAACTGGGCCAGGTGTATGGAGGCCTTTCCGCGGAACACGCCAACACCTCCAAACTGGTGGATGCCACCAGCGGCATGGCGGCCCTTTATGACGGGGCTCCCATCCAGGCGGTGTTCCACAGCAGCGGAGGCGGTTATACGGAAGCGGCCAGTGCCGTGTGGGGGAAGGACATCCCCTATCTCCAGGCGGTGACGGATTACGACCAGGATTCCCCCAAATATGCCTGGACCAGGACCTTTACCAAGGCCCAGCTGACCCGGCTCCTGAGCCAGGGAGGCTACGAACTGGGGGACCTTCAGGGAATCCGGCTGTCTGCCCGGACGCCAGCTCCCATGCGCTGGACCCCGGACCGGGGTGTTTCCGGACGGGTGAAGCGGCTGACCTTTGTGGGGTCGAAAAAAAACGTTACCCTTACCGGCACCCAGGTCCGGTCCCTGCTGGATCTGAACAGCACGCTGTTTGATGTGCAGATCGGCCTGGAACGGCCCAAAGAACTGGACGTGACCATCACCAACGGCTACGGATATCCCATCGGAAAAAAGACCATCCCCATCGGGGACGGAAAAAAGGATGTGCCGGACGGAGCCAGTGTGGGAGACATGCGGCTGTTTTCCAATGTGGAGGGAGAAAAGGTGAGCTTCATCGGCAACGGGTTCGGCCACGGGGTCGGCCTGAGCCAGTGGGGCGCCCGGGGCATGGCCCTCCAGAAGGGAAAAAAGAACAATTACAAGACTATCCTGTCCCATTATTATCGGGGTATAACGATAAAACAGGTTTATTAGGAGAGAAAACAAATGGAAGTTACTGATTTTGACTATGATCTGCCACAGGAACTGATTGCCCAGACACCGGTGGAACCCCGGGATTCTTCCCGGCTGCTGGTGATGGACAAAAAGACCGGAGAACTGGAACACCGGCATTTCTTCAATCTGCCGGAATATCTGAAGCCCGGAGATGTGCTGGTGTTCAACGACACCCGGGTCATCCCGGCCCGGCTCCACGGGTTCAAGACCACCGGAGCCCATGTGGAAGTATTCCTGCTGACCCGGAAGAACGCCACGGACTGGGAAGTCCTGGTGAAGCCCGGGAAGAAGCTCCAGAAAGGCGCTCAGATCAAGTTCAGCGATGAACTGAGCTGTGAGATCCTGGAAACCACGGATTTCGGGGGCCGGATCGCCCGGTTCCACTATGACGGGATCTTTGAGGAAATCCTGGACCGGCTGGGAGAAACACCTCTGCCGCCTTATATCCACGAAAAGCTCCAGGACAAGGAACGGTATCAGACCGTGTACAACCGGGAACGGGGCAGCGCGGCGGCTCCTACCGCCGGGCTCCATTTCACCAAGGAACTGCTCCAGAAGATCCGGGACATGGGAGTGGAAGAAGTGTTCGTCACCCTCCATGTGGGGCTGGGCACCTTCCGTCCGGTGAATGAAAGCCGGATCGAGGACCACAAGATGCACCGGGAATTCTACACCGTGTCCCAGGAGGCGGCGGACGCCATTAACAAAGCCAAACGGGAAGGCCGCCGGATCATTGCCGTGGGCACCACCTCCGTCCGGACTCTGGAAAGTGCCGGGGCCAGCGGAGAGATGAAGGCCGGGGGCAACTGGACCAGCATCTTCATTTACCCCGGGTACCAGTTCAAATTCGTGGATGCCCTGGTGACCAATTTCCATCTGCCCCAGAGTACACTGATCATGCTGGTGTCCGCTCTCAGCACCCGGGAAAACATCCTCCACGCCTATAAGGTGGCGGTTCAGGAGAAGTACCGGTTCTTCAGCTTCGGCGACGCCATGTTCATTCATTAAAGGAGAAAATATGCATTCCGTCTATTTCGAACTCATCAAGGAAGATCCCCGGAGCGGGGCCCGGCTGGGGAAACTCCACACCCCCCACGGGACCTTCGACACCCCCATGTTCATGCCGGTGGGGACCCAGGCCACGGTAAAGACCCTGACCCCGGAAGAGCTGTACGCCATGCACTCCCAGGTGATCCTGTCCAACACCTACCACCTGTTCCTCCGGCCGGGGACGGAGCTGGTCCGGAAAGCCGGCGGCCTCCACAAATTCATGAACTACAAACGGGGGATGCTCACCGACAGCGGCGGCTTCCAGGTGTTCAGCCTGGGAGAGATGCGGAAGATCACCGAAGAAGGGGTCATGTTCCGGTCCCATCTGGACGGCTCCCGGCAGTTCCTGAACCCGGAAGTGGCCACCAAAGCCCAGGAGGACCTGGGGGCGGACATTATCATGGCTTTCGATGAATGCATCCCCTATCCGGCGGACCACGGCTATGCCAAACAGTCCACGGAACGGACCACCCGCTGGGCCCGGCGGTGCCTGGAAGCCAAGACCCGGGAAGACCAGGGCCTCTTCGGTATCATCCAGGGAGGCATGTATCCGGATTTGCGGGAATACAGCGCCAAGGCCATTACGGACATGGATTTCGCCGGGTTCGCCATCGGGGGCCTGTCCGTAGGGGAACCTCATCCCCTGATGTATGACATCCTGGACAAGACCACCCGGCACATGCCCAAGGACAAGGCCCGGTATCTTATGGGAGTGGGCACCCCGGACTGTTTGGTGGAAGGGGTGAACCTGGGGGTGGACATGTTCGACTGCGTGTATCCCACCCGGGTGGCCCGGAACGGCACCGCCATGCTCCCCACCGGCCGGCTGGTGGTGCGGAACGCCCAGTATGCGGAAGACTGGCGGCCCATTGACGAGCACTGTGACTGCTATACCTGCCGGAACTTCAGCCGGGCCTACATCCGCCATCTGTTCAAGGCGGAAGAAATCCTGGCCCTGCGGCTCTTGTCTATACATAATCTCCATTTTCTGCTAAAATTTGCAGAGGATATGAGAAAAGCCATCGCTAACGATACGTTCCCCGAATTCCGGGCAGCGTTCTTAGAGAACTATGAAACCACAAGGAGGTAATTTTCGATGGACAATCTGCTTCAAATGGCTTGGCCTTTCATTCTCATGGGTGTGATCTTCTATGTAATGATCTACCGTCCCCAGAAACGGGACCAGAAGAAACGCAGTGAGATGCTGGATTCTCTGAAGGTGGGCACCAACATTGTGACCATCGGCGGCATCCTGGGCACCATCACCAAGGTCCAGGAAGACAAGGTCCGGATCAAGGTGGCCGAAGGGGTGGAATTCCACATCCGGAAATCTGCCGTAGGCGGCGTAATCACTTCTGCCTTCACCAAGAAGGAAAGCAAGAAGGAAACGCCTGCCCAGCCGGAAGCCAAACCGGCGGAAACCCCTGCTGAAGGAGCTGCCCAGGCAGAAGGGAACGGAGAAGAAAAATAATGGATAAGAAAGCTGTCCGCCAGGAGATCCGGGAAAAGATCCAGCGGCTGAACCAGCGGGAAATCCACCGGTTCAACCGGGAAATCAACAGCCACATCGTAAACAGCCGGCTGTTCCTGGAAGGGAAAGTGATCATGGGGTATCTGGGGGAACCGGGAGAAGTGAACATCGATCAGGCTCTCCAGACCGCCCTCAATATGGGCAAGACCGTGTGCGTGCCCCAGATCCTGGAAGGACCTGGCCAAATGGCCGCCGCACGGCTGGTGACACTGAAGAAGCTGGCCCGGGACCGGTACGGGATCCGTACTCCCCAGGAACCGGTGGAAACAGTGGCGCCGGAAGACATCGACCTGGTGCTGACTCCGGGACTGGGCTTCACCTCCCAGGGAGAACGGCTGGGCCGGGGGGCCGGGTATTATGACCGGTTCCTGCCACGGTGCACCAAAGGGGTTCCCATGGCAATCGGGTACGAAGTGCAGGTGCAAAAAGAGCTGCCCACCAGTGCCCATGACGCAAAGGTCCGTTATCTGTGTACGGAAAAAGGACTGCGGGTATGCAAGAATAACGGAAAATGAGGGGGAATCGTTTTGGAAAGTAAAAATCGGGTCAAGCTGCTGGTTTCAGTGCTGGCCATTGTGATTGCTTTTGCCGTATTCATCAAACCTCTGGCCAGTACGGTAAAGCAGGGGCTGGACCTCCAGGGCGGCACCCATGTAGTGCTCCAGGCCCAGGAAACCCCGGAGAGCAAGGTGGACGATGATGCCATCAACCGGTCCATCCAGATCATCGAACGCCGGGTCAACGAGCTGGGCCTGACGGAACCGGTGATCCAGCGCCAGGGCAAGGACAAAATCATTGTGGAACTGCCCGGGGTGAAGGATCCGGAACAGGCCATTGCCATGCTGGGCAAGACGGCCATGCTGGAATTCAAGGACATGGACGGGAACACCGTCCTTACCGGGAAGGATCTGAAGGATTCCAAGGCCAGCGCGGACCAGAGCGGCCAGCCGGTGGTCACCCTTCAGTTCAATGAAGAAGGAGCCAAGAAATTCGCCGACCTGACCGCCCGGAACGTGGGCCGGCAGATTGCCATCCTGCTGGACGGCAACGTGCTCACCGCTCCCCGGGTCAGCGAACCCATTACCGGGGGCAATGCCCAGATCACCGGGTCCAAGGACGCCAAGGAAGCGGAACATCTGGCCATCCTCCTGCGCAGCGGCTCTCTGCCGGTGAAACTGGAAGTGGTGGAAAACCGCACCGTAGGCCCCACCCTGGGCCAGGACGCCAAGGACGCCAGCATGAAGGCTTTTGCCATCGGTCTGGCCGGGGTGTTCCTGTTCATGCTGCTGTATTACCGGCTGTCCGGTCTGGTGGCTGATATTGTGCTGCTGCTGTATACCCTGCTTCTTTTGGCCGTGATGAAGGGGCTCAACGCTACCCTGACCCTGCCGGGAATCGCCGGGATCATCCTGTCCATCGGTATGGCTGTGGATGCCAACGTGCTGATCTTTGAACGGTTCAAGGAAGAGATCCTGGGGGGCAAGACCCTCCGGGCGGCGGTAAGCGCCGGGTTCTCCCGGGCCTTCACCACCATCCTGGACTCCAACGTGACCACCCTCATGGCGGCTGCGGTGCTGTTCTATCTGGGCACCGGCCCCATCAAGGGCTTTGCGGTGACCCTGGCTCTGGGGGTGCTGATCAGTATGTTCACGGCCGTGACGGTGACCAAGTTCATCCTCAGCGCTTTCATTGGCAGCAATTTCACCAAGAATCCGGCCTGGTTCGGGGCTAAGGCCCCTCAGCCGAAAACAAAAGACGGAAAAGGGGAGGCGGCACGATGAAAAAGTTTTCCATAGTCAAGCATGCCAGGATCTTCTTTTCCATTACGGCTGTGGTACTGATTGTAGGGATTGTTTCCATGTTCACCCGGGGCTTCAACCTGGGAATCGATTTCACCGGGGGCAGCATCCTGGATATCAAGTTCGAACAGCCGGTGACTGTGGCCCAGGTCCGGAGCGTACTGAGCGACCATCAGCTGGGCAGCAGTGTGATCCAGCTGGGCAGCAGTGACCAGCAGGTGGAAAGCAGCCAGTCGGTGCTGATCCGTACAGGCCTTGTGAGCGACAGCCAGCGGGTGGAAGTGATGAATGATCTTACCAGCCGCCTGGGGAAAAATGAAGTGCTCCGGGTGGAAAACGTGGGAGCCACCGTAGGCAGCGACCTGGTGAAAAGCGCCGTGGGGGCTGTAGTCCTCAGCTGGGTGCTGATGATCATCTACATCACCATCCGGTTTGAGCTCCGGTTCGCCCTGGCGGCCATTGTAGCCCTGATCATTGACGTGCTGGTGACCCTGACCTGGTTCTCGGTGCTCCACCTGGAAATCGACTCCTCCTTTGTGGCGGCTCTGCTGACCGTTGTAGGGTATTCCGTAAACGGAACCATTGTGGTGTTCGACCGGATCCGGGAAAATCTCCACATCCACCGGCGGAACGAAAGCATGGGGGATCTGGTGGATGCCAGCATCTGGCAGACCATGACCCGGAGTGTTTACACCACCCTGACCACCCTGTTTGCGGTGGTGGCCATTTTCCTGTTCGGGGGAGAAACCATCCACAACTTCTCCTTCGCCATGCTGGTGGGCTTTGGCAGCGGGTTCTACACCTCCACCTTCCTGGCCGGGAGCATGTGGCTGTTTTTCCGGAAGAAACTGGGGAGATAAGGCGCCTGCAGCGCCTTATTTCCGGCCAGCGGCCAAGGGTTAAAATTTGCTGGCAAATTTTTGCCAACAAAAACGCAGCCTCAGGGCTGCTAACCCACCACCAGCCTTGTGGCTGGTCCCCCGCCCTTGAAAAGGGACGGATATACGATTGAGCCTTCGGCCCTTGCTTATTGATACCAAGGCGTAAGCCCGACGTGCAATTTATCCGCCCTTTACAAGGGCGGGGGACCGTTGCGTCTCCGCAATGGTGGTGGGTTAGCAGCCGCAGGCTGCGTTTTTTTCAAGGAACCTGCTGGACGGGTTCCTTCCGACAGCCCACAAGGAAAGGACTGATACCATGAAAATCGCGGTACCCATGTTTATGCGGGAAAAGGACAGAAAAGTGCTGGAGAAGGCGGCTCCCGGAGCGGAATTCTGCTACGGAAAGGACCTGGACACCCTCCAGGGGGCGGAAGTGATCATCGGCAATGTGGCCCCTAAAAAGCTGGCAGGCCTTGCCGGTCTGAAATGGGTCCAGCTGAATTCCGCCGGGGCCGACGCCTACTGCAAACCAGGGATCCTGGATCCTTCCGTCCAACTGACCAACTGCACCGGAGCCTATGGCCAGGCTCTTTCGGAACATATGCTGGCCCTGACCCTGTCCCTCCAGAAGAAGCTGTACCTGTACCACCGGAACCAGCTGCAGCATCAGTGGAAGGATGAAGGGGAAGTGACCAGCCTGGAAGGGGCCACCGTGGTGGTGGTGGGCTTTGGGGACATCGGCCGGTCTTACGGACGGCTGTGCCGGCTGCTGGGGGCCCACGTGATCGGCATCCGCCGGCACCGGGGGGAAATCCCGACCGAAGCGGACCAAATGGGGACCCTGGAAGATCTGCCAGGGTTCCTGGGACAGGCGGATGTAGTGGCCAGCGTGCTGCCGGGGACGCCGGAAACCACCCATCTGTATGATGCCGGGATGTTCCAGGCCATGAAGCCCGGAGCCTTCTTTATCAACTGCGGCCGGGGAAATGCGGTGGTCCAGGAGGACCTGGCCCGGGCCCTTTC
>NZ_FR902058.1:13161-27334 GCF_000437815.1 Acidaminococcus sp. CAG:542 | reverse complement strand
AAAACACAAAATTCTTGACAATCCCTTTTATTCATGAAGAAGGAGTGATTTCCATGCCAATCAAAATCGACAGCCATCTTTCCGCCAAGGAAAAGCTGCGTGAAGAAAATATCATCACCATCGACAATGACCGGGCCCTGACCCAGGACATCCGTCCTCTGAAGATCCTGATCCTGAACCTGATGCCTTTGAAGAAGCCTACGGAAGTGCAGCTGCTCCGGCTTTTGGGGAATTCTCCCCTCCAGCTGGAAATCGATTTCTGCCGGCCGGTGAGCCGGGTGGGGACCCATACGGACAATTCCTACCTGGAATCCGCCTACCTGGAATTCAGCGATGTCCAGGACCGGTATTACGATGGGCTCATTGTCACCGGGGCTCCTGTGGAAAAACTGGAATTCGAGGATGTGGAATACTGGGGAGAAATCGAGGAATACCTGGAATGGGCCCGGACCCATGTGTATTCCGTGCTCCATTACTGTTGGGGCGCCCAGGCCGGCCTGTACTATTATTATGATGTGCCGAAGATCATGTTCCCCCAGAAGCTCTGCGGCATCTATCCCTATGGGCTCACGGTCCGGAACCATCCGCTGCTCCGGGGCTTTGACGACCGGTATTTCATTCCCCAGTCCCGGTACACCACCGTGGATGACGCCAAGGTGTACAGCAATCCGGACCTCCAGGTGCTCAGCCGCAGCGTGGAAAACGGTATCAACATCTGTGCCACGGAAGACATGCGCCGGATCTTCGTCATGGGCCATTTTGAATATGACCGGATGACCCTCCGGGATGAATACGTCCGGGACCGGGAAAAGGGACTGAATCCTTCCCTGCCCAAACACTACTATCCCACGGACGACACCACCCAGGAACCTCTGTTCAAATGGTGCAGCTATGCCCATCTGTTCTACCTGAACTGGCTGAACGTGGTGTACCAGGATACTCCTTACGATCTGCACAAGCTGACCAAGAGGGAGTAGGAGGGTTTGCTGCACGGTCCGCCTGCCGCCCCAGTGGATCTTTGGAAAAGGAGAAAAAACAAGATGGCGCAGATTACCAAGAACTCGCTTGCCGGACAGACCGATGTTCATTTCATGGAAATGGCCCTGGAGGAAGCCCGGCAGGCGGCCCGGGAAGGGGAAATCCCCGTGGGGGCTGTGCTGGTCCGGGAGGGCCGGGTGGTGGCCCGGAACCACAACCGCCGGGAGCAGGACCGGGACGCCACTGCCCATGCGGAAGTGCTGGTGCTCCGGGAAGCCTGCCGGCAGCTGGGCCGCTGGCGGCTCAGCGACACCGCCCTCTATGTGACTCTGGAACCCTGCCCCATGTGCGCCGGAGCCATCTGGAATGCCCGGGTGGGCCGGCTGGTGTACGGGGCCTGGGACAGTGCCGCCGGGGCCTGCGGATCCCAGTTCAACCTGCCTGCCCATCCTTCTCTGAACTTCCGGACTCAGGTAACGGCCGGAGTAATGGAGGAGGAGTGCCGGAAAATTTTGCAGGATTTTTTGAAAGCACGGCGGTAAGTATGGTATAATAAAACTCTCATGGATGGGTGTCCGAGTGGTCGAAGGTGCTTGACTCGAAATCAAGTGTACCGCAAGGTACCGAGGGTTCGAATCCCTCTCCATCCGCCAGCCATGGGGCTGCTGCTCGTGCAGCAGCCCTTTTTTACTGTATAAAAACTGCAGAGGCCGCGAAAGAAGGAAGGAAGGAAGGAAGCATGAAAATCTATCAACCCATGACCGGGAAAGTCCTGGACGCACTGCGCAGCATTGTAGGAGAGAAGTATGTCTGGACGGATCCGGATCACCTGGAACAGTACAAGACCGATGAGGAAACCGACCCCCGGAAGTTCCATCTGCCGGAGGCAGTGGCTGCTCCCGGCTCTACGGAAGAGGTTTCCGCCATCCTGAAACTGGCCAACCGGGAACAGTTTCCGGTGACGCCACGTAGCGGGGGCACCAGCGTATCGGACGGGGCCATTCCCGTGTGCGGCGGCCTGGTGCTTTTAATGGAACGGATGGACAGGATCCTGAAAGTGGATCCGGAAGGCATGTATCTTGTGGCCCAGGCCGGGGCCCGTACCGCAGCCGTCCAGCAGGCCGCCAGGGAAAAGGGCCTGTTCTATGCCGGGGATCCCTGCAGCGCCGACAGCTGCCTGATCGGCGGGAACCTGGCCACCAATGCTGGGGGAGACAAGGCCGTCCGGTACGGCACCACCCGGAACCAGGTCCATGCCATCGAAGTGGTGCTGCCCAACGGGCAGATCGCCCGTCTGGGCACCCGGAGCAAGAAGAACACCACCGGCTACTGCCTGGATCAGCTGGTAATCGGCAGCGAAGGTACCCTGGGCATCATTACGGAAGTGACCCTGAAGCTGCTGCCCCAGGCTCCCTATAAAGCCGATGTGCTGGCCATTTTCACCGACCAGGCCAAGGCTACGGGCATTGTGCCCGTGCTGCTCCGGGAAGGGCTGAATCCCACCAGTGTGGAATTCATGGACAATGCCTTCGTCCGGTCCGCCAGCGACTATTCCCAACTGGACCTGGGCCATTATGAGGATGGGTCCTATGTGATCCTGACTCTGGAAAGTTTCGACGAGGACGAACTGGATAAAAAACTGCTGAAACTGGACGAATTGTGCCGGAGCCACGGAGCGGCCGATGTGTCCATGGCCGATGAACGGGTGTGGACCCTCCGGAAGAACTGTCTGGAATCCGCCCGGGTGCTGAGCAAGGTCATGACCAGTGACGACTTTGTGGTGCCCCTGGACAAAATCGCCCAGGCCCTGGACGAACTGTCCGCGGAAGCCAAAAAATATCCCTTCCGGGTGTTCACCCTGGCCCATGCCGGGGACGGGAACCTTCATTTCGCCATGCTGAAGGGAGATCTGTCCGACCGGGAATGGGAAGAGGCCCTGGATGCCTTCCACGAAAAGGCCTATCAATACATCTATGCCCTGGGCGGCAAGCTCAGCGGGGAACATGGCATCGGGGCCAAAAAGGTGAAGCAGCTGGCCCGGCTGGCGGACCCGGGAGAACTCTATATGATGGAAACCATCAAAAAAGCCTTGGATCCCCAGGATATCCTGAATCCGGGAAAAGTTCTTAAAGTATACTGAGAGCTGACAAAAAAAGAGCCGCCGCCCTATGGGCGACAGCTCTTTTCCTTTATTTTCCCGGCGGGCTGCAGGGGCAGGCACCCCTGCGGCACATGGGGGTATCCGCTTATTGCTGCTTCCTTCCGGACCTGACAAGGTTCACAGGCCTCCATTGCGCAGGACCCACTCCTGCAGTCCGCCGGAAAAATAAAAGCCGCTGGACGCGGCTGATTGGATAAAAAATGGCGGAGAGTGAGGGATTCGAACCCTCGATACGGTTATCCCGTATACACGCTTTCCAGGCGTGCTCCTTCAACCACTCGGACAACTCTCCAGGTTGAATTGCTGACAGACAGCTATTCAGTTTTCAGCTGCCTGAACGACAACTGCGAGATTTAGTATAACGAATTTTACATTCTTTGTCAAGGGATTTTTGAAAAAAGAAAAGAATCCTGTTGAAAGCGTCCATGGAAAAAAGGTATAATAGCAAAGAAGCACTGCAGAAAGGATGGGAAAGATGGCATACGTAGCATTGTACCGGACCTGGCGTCCCCAGGATTTTGACGATCTGGTGGGCCAGGGTCCCATCAAGAAGGCCCTCACCAACGCCTTGGAAACCGGGCGGATTTCCCATGCCTATCTGTTTGCCGGTCCCCGGGGTACCGGGAAGACCAGTACCGCCCGGATCCTGGCCAAGGCCCTGAACTGCAGGGAAGGCCCCACAGCCCATCCCTGCAACGACTGTGAAAGCTGCCGGGAAATCACCGAAGGCACCTGCCCGGATGTGGTGGAAATCGACGCGGCTTCCAACCGGGGCATCGACGAAATCCGGAAACTCCGGGAGCAGGTGTATTTTGCGCCTTCTTCCTGCCGGTACAAGGTGTACATCATCGACGAAGTCCACATGATCACCACCGATGCCTTCAATGCCCTGCTGAAAACCCTGGAGGAACCGCCGGAGCATGTGGTGTTCATACTGGCCACCACCGAGCCCCAGAAGATCCTCAATACCATCCTGTCCCGATGCCAGCGGTTCGACTTCCGCCGGGCCACTGTGGACGAGATTGCAGCCCATCTGGCCAAAGTGGCCAACGGCAGCAAAATCCAGGCGGAACCGGAAGCCCTGCGGCTCATGGCCATCCAGGCGGACGGGGGACTTCGGGATGCCCTGAGTCTCCTGGACCAGTGCAGTGTCATGGCCAGTCCTGTTACGGCGGAAACGGTCCGGCAGGTGCTGGGCCTGGTGGGCCGGGAAAAACTCCGGGAACTGGTGACCCGGATCGGCCAGAAGGATCTGTCCGGGGCCCTGGATGCCCTGGGCCAGCTGTTGGAACAGGGCAAGGAAATGGAGCAGATCCTGGCGGAACTGCTGGAATATTTCCGGGCCCTGCTGCTGTACCAGGCAGACCGGGAGTATCAGGAAATCTACCTGACGGATACCCCGGAAGCCCTGGGGGAGACGGCGGCCCTTTTTACTTCCAGCCAGATTGTGGCCAGTGTGGAGCGGATCCACGAGGCCATCCGGGAAAGCAAATTCTCCCTGCGGAAGAAAATCGTAGGGGAACTGTGCCTCTTTGACTTGTGTGAAACCCGGGGCCATACGGAGGCGGCTCTCCTGGCCCGGATCGACAGTCTGGAACAGCAGGTGGCCGCCCTCCGGAAGGGAGGCATCACGGCGGCACCGACTGCAGCCCCGGTGATCCGGCCGGCAGCCGTACAGGCCTCCGTATCCCGGCCGGCATCTCCTGTCCCCACGGCTGCCAGGTCGAATTCCGGGGTACAGGATGCCTTTGCCCGGATGGCGGCAGCCGCCCGGCAGGAAGAAGCCCGGCGGCCCCAGGAGACCGTTCCCGCCGCTCCCGCGGCGGAACCGGCTGCGCCCCCGGCACCACCGGCCCCGGCTGTACAGCCTGTACAGCCGGCCCGGCCGGAACCTGCTGCCGGGGAAGTGCAGTTTGACGGCAGCGGACGGGCCAAGGCCCAGCAGCTGTGGCAGCTGGTGCTCCAGGGCCTGAAGCGGCGCCGGAAGCGGACTTTCCTGGTCTATGCGGAAATGGCCCGGGTAGCGGATTACCAGGACCAGGAACTGCTCCTGGCCGTCAGCTCCGCCTATGGAAAGGAAAAAATGGAAGAACCTTCCTTCCGGAATCTGATCCAGGATATCCTGAAGGAAGCGGTGGGGCAGCCTATCGGGCTCCAGGTGGTCCAGCAGGAGGGGGAGATTTCCCTCCACCGGCCCCAGGAGAAACCGGCGGCTGCACCGGCACCGGTCCAGGCGGCACCGCCGCCTCCTCCCGTTCCGGAGCCCATGCCGGAACCTCCGGCGCCTCCGGAGGAGGAAATCCCGCTGCCCCCTGAACCGCCGGAGGAAGAGGAAATACCGGAACCTGTTCCGGCCCCTTCTCCGGCCAGCCAATCAGCAAGTCCCGCCCCTCACCCGGTCAAACCAGGGGAACTCCCTGAGGGTGTGAAGAAAGCCATGCAGGTTTTCGGCGGAGAAGTCTATAAAGAATAAAACAAGGTCCCTGTTGGGACATAAGGAGGAAACCAAATGTTCAAAGGTGGAATGGCAATGAACGGCATGCAGGGCATGCTGAAGAAAGTACAGAAGATGCAGAGCGAAATGACCAAGCTCCAGGAAGAACTGAAGGAACGGGAAGTGGAAGGCACCGCCGGCGGCGAAGCCGTCAAAGCTGTGGTCAACGGGAACAAGAACCTGGTGAGCCTGACCCTGTCCCCGGATGCAGTGGATCCGGAGGATGTGGAAATGCTCCAGGACCTGATCGTCACCGCTGTCAATGATGCCATGAAGAAAGTGGACGAAATGACGGAAAAGGAACTGGGCAAAGTGACTGGCGGATTGAAGCTGCCGGGGATGTTTTAAGGAACGGTCTCAGGCATGCGGATGGTAAAACCCCTGGCACGGCTCCACGAACAGCTGCGGCGCCTGCCGGGAATCGGCTCCAAATCGGCCCTGCGTCTGGCCTACCATGTGCTGGACATGAAGCGGGAAGATGTGGAGGAACTGGCCCGGGCTCTCCTGGACGTAAAGGACAATGTCCATCTCTGCCGTCAGTGCTTTGACCTGTGCGAAGGGGATCTGTGTGAAATCTGTCAGGATGAAAAACGGGACCGGAGCCTGGTGTGCGTGGTGGAACAGCCCCAGGATGTGGCGGCCATGGAAAGGACCCGGGGCTACCAGGGCCTGTACCATGTGCTCCACGGGGTCCTGTCTCCTCTGGACGGGGTGGGCCCGGATCAGCTGAAGATTCGGGAACTGCTGCTCCGGCTCCAGAAGGGGACGGTGAAGGAAGTGATCATTGCCACCAATTCCGATGTGGAAGGGGAAGCCACAGCCAACTATCTGGCCGGGCTGATCCGCCCCACCGGGGTGAAGGTGAGCCGGATCGCCCATGGGCTTCCGGTGGGCGGGGATCTGGAATATGCCGATGAACTGACTTTGTACAAAGCTCTGGAAAACCGGCGGGAAATCTGATCCTTTCCGGCAGGCAGAAGACTTCCTAAAAAAAACGGATTATGCAGAAAAGGCGGTTAAACAATATGGAAATATGGCTGGTGGGCGGGGCAGCCCTGGTTGTCCTGTTCCTGATCATCAATATGTTCTCTCTCTCCCTGAAGCTCCTGTGGAACGGGATCTGCGGGGTGGTGCTGCTGTGGCTGTTCAACATCCTGGGAGGCCTTTTCGGAGTGACCATTCCCATCCACTTCATTTCAGCTCTGGTGGCCGGCTTCTTCGGAATCCCGGGAGTGGTGGTCATGCTGCTGTATCAGCTGATGGGGCACTGAAATGCTCCAGAAATCCAAAAGTGAAAAGATCCGTGTCCTCTGTTATCTCTGCATCGGGGGCACGGCTGCTTTGTTTGAGTGGGCCCTGGTCTATCTGTTCAACAGTCACTGGGGCTGGAACTATCTTGTAGCCACAGCGGCGGCTTACCTTTGTTCCACGGTGTGCCACTACATCGCCACCAACATCTGGGTGTTCACCAGCGGAGTCCGTTACAGCAAAGGAAAGGAATTTTCCCTGGTACTCCTGGTGTCCACCCTGGGGCTGTTGTACAACGTGCTGCTTATGCGGCTGTTTGTAGGCAGCCTGGGTCTGCCGGTGATGGGATCCAAAGTGGGGGCTTCGGCACTGGTGACGGTTTGGAATTATTTTTCAAGGAAAAAATGGATTTACACGGAATAATGGAAGAAAAAGAGTAGGTGGAGATGCACATGCTTCGTCATAAAGTCGATATTGAAGGATTCCAGAAAGTCCTTCTGGTCCACAACCGCAATTCCGGCAAGCAGACCTTCTTCAGCGGGATCCACAGCAATGTGGAAAGCATTGCCCGGCAGCTGATGCGGCTGTACGGTGCGGAAAAGTTCCAGTATGTGACCGTGGGCACCTTTGCGGAAACCCAGGCTGTGGGAAAAAAGATCTGTGCAGAACAGATCCAGTGGGTGATCGTGGCTGGGGGAGACGGCACCCTCCGGGCCCTGGTGGAAGAATGCGTGGACCAGGACTACTGGCCCTATGTAAGCATCTATCCGGCAGGAACCGTGAACCTGGTGGCCAAGGAACTGATGCAGAAAACCGATGTGCACAACTGGATGTACCGGGTTTCCAAAGGAGTCACCACCCCGGTGTGCCTGGGCAAGGCCAACGACCGGATCTTCCTCACCGTGGCCGGGATCGGGGTGGATTCCATGGTGGTCCAGCAGGTGACCCCCAAACAGAAAAAGTACCTGTCCACCCTGGCCTATGTGCGTCAGAGCGGCCGGGTGCTGGGGAATGAAATGCTGCTCCACAACTGGAAATACCGGTTCCAGGTGATGATCAACGGGGACGGGGTGTGGCACCAGGCCAGTTCGGTGATCGTCACCAAAAGCCGGTACTATGCCGGCCGGTTCTCTCTGGTCAACGGAGGCTCCCTGTCCAATCCCACCATGCATGTGTGCCTGTTCACCAAGGGCCGCTGTGTGGACTTCCTCCGGTATACGGCACTGATTGCCGCAGACATGCTGACCCTGGACAAAAGCGTGGAAATCTATCCCGCCACCCAGGTGGATGTCCGGTGCAATGTAAGTAAATTCGCGGCGGAACTGGACGGGGATGCGGTGGTCAATTCCCCTCTTTCCATTGTCCTGCTGCCCAAATCCCTGCAATTCATATCCTGAGAGGCTGCGTTGTGAAAAAGAAAATCCTGTACGGAGTCTTTGTGCTCCTGAGTTTTCTGGCGGAAGCCGGGTACCGCTGGAACTTTTTGAAAGAAATCGTACCCTTTCCCTGGGCGGAATTCTGGTACCACACCCTGAACTATTTCTGCCGGGACCTGCTGCTGTCCTGGGTGGTCCTGTTCCTGTACGCCCAGCGCCGGCGGATCCGGGACCGGGTGAAACGGTATTTCCCGGTGGTGGTGGTGGGCACCCTGTATCTGATCGATGCGGTGTTCATGGTCAGCTATCTGGAACTGGACCCCGGGTTCATGACGGTGCTTTCGGTGCTGGCCGGGCTGTTCAACAACATCGTGTTGGTGCTGCTGGCTGCCATGTGCTACCATCACTGGCCCAACCGGGCCATGAAGGCGGTCTATTTCCTGGTCTACTATGTGACCTGCCTTCTGATCCTGGGAGACGGGATCTATTTCTGGAACACCTCCATGCACGTGGAAAGCGTGCTGTTTGACAACCTGAACATCTACGCCGCCAAAGGGATCCTGAGCACCACGGAAAACTGGCAGCTGGGTCTGATCGCTGCCGTGATGCTGGTGTTCGTCCCCCTGTTCCGGGTGGTCCATCCCCGGCGGCACAAGCCCAACCTGCCCTGGTCCCTTTTGTGCGTGGTGCTGTTTGCCATGGGCCTCAACGGCTCCTACCTGCTGCTGGCAGAAGGGGTCTACCATGCCACGGACAGCGTCAGCGGCCTGGACATCGAAGTGGATATGGAAAAGAGCCGGAAACCCACCCGGGCCATGGTGGCTTATCCCATCAACGTGAACTTCTTCCAGAAAGCCTTCTTCAAGACCGACAAGGTGGTCCATGATCCCTGGAAATACCAGGAACGGACCCTGACGGACAAGGACCAGGCAGCCCTGACGGAACTGGGGATCCTGCCCAAACAGGAAATCGTGCCCCAGAAGCAGCCGGCCTACGACCGGGTGGTGATGCTGATCCTGGAAAGCGTCCATCGGGACTACCTCCATCACTACAATCCCAACATCCCGGCGGATGCCACGCCCTATCTGGATTCCCTGGTGGAGAAGTATCCCCGGATCGATCATTACTATTCTTCTGCGGTGCCCACTACCCAGGGGCTCAACGCCACCTTCCGGTCCCAGCTGATCTATGACAAGGACCTGCCCGGCGAAAAGCAGCCCTCCCTGTTCCGGAGTCTCCAGCAGGCCGGCTACGAAGGGTACTTCATCAATGCCTCCAGCCGGTACTATGCCAACGAATACCGGGAATATCCCGCCCAGTTCGGCATGGAACACTACCTGGCCAAGGAGGACCTGGGGAACATGGGCTACAAGGGGGCCAGCGGCTGGGGCTTCCACAACGACGTAATGTACGATGTGGCCCTGAAGACCCTGGCGGAACACCGGGACCAGAAACTGTTCCTGGTGTGCAAGACCCTGGACATGCATCAGCCCTATCCCTATTACGGGTACACCTATGCAGAGATGCCGGAAGATGTCCGGGACCACGGGACCGCCACAGTCTGCGGCATGTACTGGGTGGACAAGACCATCCAGCATTTCTTTGAGGAAGCCTCGAAGCAGGGACTGATGGATGACAGGACCCTGTTCATCATCACTTCGGACCATAACCCCCATTCCGGCGGGGAATACAAGACCCTGGTAAGCAATCCCCAGGACAAACAGAGCGTGGCTCCCATTCCGGTGATCTTCGTTTCCAAAAATCTGGCTCCTCTGGCGGACCTGGATGAAACCATGTACGCCAGCCAAGAAGACATGGCACCCACTCTGCTGACCCTGCTGGGCCAGCCAGTGCCGGCAGAATTTTTGGGCCGGGATCTGCTCCAGCCAGTGCCACATCCCTATGCCCTGGGATATTTCGGAGGCAAGGCCTACTATTATTCTGCCGACCGGAATTTCGTGGCTACCCTGGACGAAGAAACCCCGGATACAGAAGAAAAAAACGCCCTGGCCAACTACATCATGTACGGCTATGTGAAAAGGCATATTGAGTTTATGAAGTGAAAAAAGAGGCTGCTGCCCGGGCAGCAGCCTTTTGATTTAAAGGAGTTGATTTGTTGACTGCAATGACCATGGCGGGGAACGGGACCTTCCGTTCCTGTCTGAAAAAGATCCTGGGGGTGATGATCCCCATCCTGATCACCCAGCTGTGCATCACCGGCATGAGCCTGTTCGACACGGTGATGAGCGGCCATGCAGGCACTGTCCAGCTGGCCGGGGTGGCTATCGGTACCAATGTTTGGATGCCGGTGTTCACCGGTCTCAATGGCATCCTCCAGGCCCTGACTCCCATTGTGGCCAATTACCGGGGCGCCCGGGAATTCCACAAAATCTCCGGCGCCGTGGTCAGCGGCCTGGCCCTGGCCTGCGCCCTGGCGGTGACGGTAATCGGGGCCGGCTCCCAGCTGCTGCCCCGGATCCTGGACACCATGAGCCTGGCTCCGGAAGTCCGTACCGTGGCCTTCCGGTATCTGGGCTTTGTGGCCTGGGGAATCCTCCCCCTGTTCTGTGCCAGCATCCTCCGATCTTTTGTGGATACCCTGGGCTACACCCAGGTGACCATGAAGCTGTTCCTGCTCACCATGCCGGTGAACGCCTGCATGAACTATATCTTCATCTTCGGCAAACTGGGAGCCCCTGCCTTGGGCGGTCCGGGAGCCGGGGTGGGGACGGCCATTACCTGCTGGCTCCTTTGCCTGTCCTTTGCCCTGCTGGTGCTTCGGCTGAAGGTGTTCCGGGATTTCCACGTGTTCCGGACTTCCGGCTTTTCTTTCCATCATGTCCGGGAACATCTCCGGATCGGCATTCCCATGGGGCTGGCCATTTTCCTGGAAACCAGCTTCTTCGGGGTGGAATGTCTCCTGGTGTCCCGGTTCGGCACCATTGCCGTGGCGGCCAACCAGGCGGCCATGAGTTTCTGCAACATGCTGTACATGGTGCCCCTGAGCTTTTCCCTGTCCCTTACCATTATTGTGGGGGCCTATGTGGGAGCCCGGGATTTTGTCCAGGCCAAGGCCTATGCGGACACGGGACGGCTGTCCAACATCCTGATCGGGGCTTTTTTCGGCTGCTGCCTGTTTTTGGGACGGGGGCTCATCGCCCGGCTCTATACCTCCGACCCCAATCTGCTGGAACCCATCATGCACTTCCTGACCTTTGCCGTGGCCTTCCAGTTCTTTGACAGCACCGCCGCTCCCATCCAGGGGGTGCTCCGGGGGTACAAGGACGTAAAAGCCACTTTCTATTCCGCTCTGGCTGCCTACTGGGGCATCGCCCTGCCCTTCGGCCTGTTCCTGGACCATGGGCTGGAAAAGGGCCCGGACGGCTACTGGCTGGGGCTCATTACCGGAATCTTCTTCTCCGCTGCCTTCCTGAGCCTGCGGCTGAGATATATGGAAAAGAAAAAAAGAGAGGCTGTCTGAGGCAGCCTCTCTTTTTCTGGTGTTTAAAAGCCAGCGGTGCTGGCTTCCTTTGCCCGTTGACAGCTGACCGCTGACAGGTCTGTCGCTCTTGCGACAGACCCTTCCAATTCACAAACCCCAGCCCGGTGAGGATATACACCGCTCCCAGGATCCCGGCGGGGCCGAAGGTCTCTCCCAGGACCCAGTGGCCCAGGAGGCTGGCGAACAGAGGATTGATGGCACAGTAGAGCCCCGCTTCTTCCGGGGTCAGATACCGCTGGGCCTTGGGCTGGAAGGCAAAACCGAAGCAGCTGCACACCAGCACCTGGAAGGCCAGGGACTGCCAGGTAAGAGCTGCCTGGGGCACCGGGATCCCCCCGTCCAGCACCAGGGCCGCACCGAAGCTCATGAGTCCCATGATGCCCATCTGGAGGGTGCCCAGGGCCAGAGGGTCAGCGGAATGGGACAGTTTCCCGATAGAGATGATGTACCCGGCGTAGAAAACTGCCGCCAAAAGGGCCCAGCCTTCGCCGCCTGCCAGGGTGAACCCGGCGGTGCCGATGGTAAGGGCCGCCACCCCCAGCAGGATGAAGCCCACTCCCTGGAGAATCCGGTCACCGGGGAGCCGCCGGTACCACAGGGCCAGGAACAGAGGCACCAGGGCCAGGGACAGGTTTTCCAGGAAGGCCACGGTATGGATTTCCGCCGTAAGCAGGCTGCGCATTTCGCATCCCATGACGGCAAACAGCAGGAGCCCCAGGAGCAGGCTCTTCCGGCCCAGGCTCCGGTGTTCGTCCCAGGCCCGGACCAGAGGGCGGCGGAGCACCAGGGCCATCACCAGGAATGCCAGGATGAACCGGTACCCCAAAGCCTGGAACGGCGTCAGTTCCTCCATGATGAATTTGGAAAAGAGAAAGGCACTGCTCCGGGTCAGGATGATCAGCGCCATAAGGATTTTGGCGGCAGTGGGTTTCATACTAAGACCTCCCTGTAATTTTTTTTCTTTCTGGTTCCATTATAAAAAGAAAAAGGTGTTGCAGGAAGCGCACATTCTGCAATATACTGTTGCTGAAAACGCAATGCAAAAAGCAGAACAGGAGGGATTTCATGGATACGGAAAAATACCAGGCCCTGGTCCAGGCAGCGGAGCAGGGGAGCATTACGGCAGCGGCCCGGTCGCTGGGCTATTCTCCCTCCGGGCTGACCCGGATGCTGGACAGTCTGGAACGGGAAGTGGGCTTCCCGCTATTGGCCCGGACCTCCCAGGGGGTACGGCTGACCCGGGAAGGGGAGGGACTGCTGCCGTCCATACGGGGACTGCTCTACTGGAGCCGGCAGATACGGGAACAGTGCAACGGGATCCTGGGCCTGGACCAGGGGGAACTGTTCGTGGGCAGCTACTACAGCATTGCCTCCTGCTGGCTGCCGGGGATCCTCCGGGAGTTCCAGAAGGATTATCCGGGGATCCGGGTCCATGTCCAGGAAGCCGGGAACCAAACCCTGCTGGAGGGGCTCCGGGAACACCGGCTCAGCTGCTGCCTGTTCAGCCGCCATCCCGGGTACCAGGGGGACTGGGTGCCTCTGTATGAGGATCGGCTGGTGGCCTGGGTGCCGGAAGACCATCCTCTGGCACAAAAAAAGGCCCTCCTGCCGGAGGACCTGGAAGGCCAGCCTTTTATCGAACCCCTGCCCCAGCAGGAAACAGACACGGACCTGTTCCTGGATAAATACCAGGTCCATCCGGATTTCCGGTTCACCACCAGCAACATGTACACCTGCTGGACCATGGTGGAGGCGGGACTGGGGCTGTCCATGGACAACGCCTTCAGCAGCCGCCGGTGGAACGGAAAGGTAAAGGTGCTGCCCTTTGCCACCCCGGACCGGCTGGAACTGGGCATGGCTCTGCCCAGCCTGGCCCAGGCTTCCCCGGCCCTGAAGAAGTTCCTGGAGTATGTGAAGAAAGGGGTGGGGTGATCCTTTCTTACTGTCCAAACCCGAAGACCACGCCCACTACAGCCGAGGCAGCCAGGAAGGCGATGGGGTGTACCTTTTTGTATTTCCCGGTAAGGAACACCAGTACCAGGGCCAGAAGGAGGGAACGGCCATTCAGCACCCCGGCCAGGTCACCCTGCTTCCAGGCTTCCGGATGGAGCAGGGTCACCCGGGCCACCATGAGCCCCGCTGCGGCGATCAGACCGGCGGAAGCGGCCCGGAGCCCGTACATTACCGCTTTCACGTATTTGCTGTCCCCGAACTTCTTCAGGAACTGGGACACGATGATGATCACGATTACCGACGGGGTGATCAGGCCGAAGGTGGCGTCCACTGCCCCGGGGATCCCGGCAATGTGATAGCCCACATAGGTGGCGGTGTTCACCCCGATGGGGCCGGGAGTGGATTCAGATACGGCGATCATGTTCAAGAGATCCGTTTCTGTGAACCAGCCGGTGGCAGTA
>NZ_FR902058.1:9730-13137 GCF_000437815.1 Acidaminococcus sp. CAG:542 | reverse complement strand
CCAGCCGGTGGCAGTAGCCAGCTTGGCCAGGAAGGGAATGGTGGCCATGCCGCCGCCGATGGCGAACAGGCCGATTTTGAAGAATTCCCAGAACAGCTGCACAAAAAGGCACATTACAGCTCACCTCCCGCTTTTTTGGCCAAAAGACCCACCACGCCGGCCAGGACCACCAGCCAGGCGGGAGAAATGCTGGAGAACAGGTTGATCCCCATGACCAGAAGGAACAGACCTATGGTCAGTTTGTCCACCAGAGCCCCTTTTGCCAGTTTTTTGATGGCGTTGAAGATCAGCACACAGACGCAGACCCGGATCCCGGCAAAGGCATCCCTGACGAACTGGAGCTGGGCAAAGTTGGACAGGAAGGCGGCGATTACCGTAATGATCACCAGAGAGGGGAACACTACCCCCAGGGTGGCAATGATCCCTCCGGTTACCCCTTTCCGTTTCATGCCAATGAAGGTGGCCGTATTCACCGCAATGACCCCAGGGGTACACTGGCCCACCGCATAATAGTCCGCCAGTTCTTCCTCGCTGGCCCAGTGGTATTTTTCCACCACTTCCGCCTGGAGGATGGGGAGCATGGCATAGCCGCCCCCGAAAGTGACCGCCCCGATCCGGGCGAACACCGCAAACAGCTGGATCAGTTCATTCATGGAAACACCTCCGATTCTTTTCAGTGTAACACGGAGCAAAGAGCCTGTAAACAAACTGGCACCAAATGGCTGGAGGAGAAAAAGAACGGGAAGAAAAATGGAGAAAATGTCACAAAGGAAACAGGGGAACAAATTGTAGATTTTCCAAAACTGTACTATAATAACTTTGTATGAGCAAAAGTGCAGAGAAAATTTTCCAGGAAAAGGGAAAGTAAATTTCCCTGGGCGGGCAATCCGCAGAAAGGCTTGTTTTGTGAAAACGTATTTACTGGCATTGAGCATTTCCCTGATCATCAGTTGGGTCCTGACTCCTTTTGTGAAGAAGCTGGCTTTCCGCATCGGCGCTGTGGACCGGCCCAATGCCCGGAAGGTGCACCACAGGATCATGCCCCGGATGGGGGGCCTGGCCATTTACATCGGGTTCATGGCTGCGGCTGTTTCCACCATGGAACTGACCCGGGACGTGGTGGGCATCCTCCTGGGAGGTACGGTCATTGCCATTGTGGGTATATTGGATGACATGTTCCAGCTGGCCGCCAAGGTGAAGCTGGTGGGCCAGATCATTGCGGCCCTGGTGCCGGTGTTCTTCGGAGTCCGGATCGAATGGCTGAACAATCCCTGGGGCGGGTATTTCTATCTGAACTACCTGTCCATCCCTTTTACCGTGTTCTGGATCGTCAGCTTCACCAATGTGGTGAACCTGATTGACGGGCTGGACGGCCTGGCAGCCGGGGTGTCCGCCATTGCCTCTGTCACGGTGATCATGGTGGCCCTCCAACAGGGACTGTATCCGGTGGCGGTGCTCACCGCGGCCCTGGCCGGAGGCATCATCGGCTTCATCCGGTACAACTTCAATCCGGCCACTATTTTCATGGGGGATACCGGGAGCCTGTTTCTGGGCTACATGCTGGCAGCCATTTCCATTTTCGGCGCTGTGAAAAGCGCGGCCACCATTGCTCTTCTGGTGCCGGCCATTGCCCTGGGGCTGCCCATTATGGACACGGCCTTTGCCATTGTCCGCCGGTACCGGAACGGACGGCCTATTTTCAGTCCGGACAAGGGACATATCCATCACCGCCTGCTGGCCATGGGCTTCAGCCAGCGGCAGGCAGTGATCTTCATGTATCTGATCAGTGCAGGACTCTGCCTTACGGCAGTGCTCCTGACGGAAATGGAGGGGATTTATGCCATTGCACTGCTGGTATTCCTGCTGGCGGTGATCTTCATTGGCGCAAGAAAAATCGGGATTTTACAGGATAGATCATGAAATAGGGGCGAAGGAAAATGAAAAAATTGAAAGTCATGACGATTTTTGGGACCCGGCCGGAAGCCATCAAAATGTGTCCCCTGGTGCTGGAAATGAAAAAGTACCCGGATATGCTGGAACCCATTGTGGCAGTTACCGCCCAGCACCGGGAAATGCTGGACCAGGTGCTGGAGCTGTTCCAGATCAAACCGGATTATGATTTGAACATCATGACCGCCGGTCAGACCCTGTACGATGTGACCAGCCGTGCCCTTATGGGGCTGAAGGAAGTGCTGGAAGAAGCCCAGCCGGATCTGGTGCTGGTCCATGGGGATACCACTACCACCTTTGTGGGGGCGCTGGCTTCTTTCTACAAACAGATCCCCGTTGGCCATGTGGAAGCAGGACTGCGCACCGGCAACAAATATTCTCCCTTCCCGGAGGAAATGAACCGGAAACTTACCGCAGCCATTACCGACTGGCATTTTGCTCCCACCAGCAACGCCAGAGCCAACCTGCTGAAGGAAAACATCAAGGAAGATGACATCTACGTCACCGGGAATACGGTGATCGATGCCCTCCAGGCCACGGTGAAGGATCATTTCGATTTCCACAACCCCAAACTGGAGGAAGCCATCCGTTCCGACCACAAGCTGATCCTGATGACCACCCACCGGCGGGAAAACCTGGGGGCTCCCATGCGCCACGTATACCAGGCTCTGAAGGAAGTGCTGAAGGACAATCCGGAAGCGGAAGCCATTTTCCCCATGCACAAGAATCCCAAGGTCCGGGAAGTGGCAGAAGCGGTCCTGGGCAAAATGGAACGGGTCCATCTGCTGGAACCCATGGACTATGAACCCTTTGCCAACCTGATGGCCCGGGTGGACATTGTCCTCACCGATTCCGGCGGCATCCAGGAAGAAGCACCGGCCCTGGGGAAACCGGTACTGGTGCTCCGGAACACCACGGAACGGCCGGAAGCCGTTACCGCCGGCACGGTGAAGCTGATCGGCACCGGCAAGGAGGATGTGTATGCTGCCACCTGCCGGCTGCTGAACGATGAAAAATACTACCGGTCCATGGCAGAAGCCGTGAATCCCTATGGGGACGGCCAGGCTGCCAAACGGATCGTCACCTATCTGCTCCATACCCATGGGTATCCGGTGGATCTGATGCCGGAATTCCATGGGGGACAGGAAAAGTAAGACCCTATGGAAACCCTGTTCCAGCGCCTGGGCCGTCAGCTCCGGTCGCTGTTTCTGAAACAGCTGGCTCTGGGACTGGCTTTCCTGCTGGCGGTGCTCCTGCTGGGAGGAACCCTGCCCGGGGCCCTTCTGGGCTCCGCCGCCGGCCTGGCGGACACGGCCCTGTTTCTCTGGGGCGTCCGGCGGGGGATGGAAAAGGAACCGGCCCAGGCCGCCCTTTCCATGCACCGGCTCATGTTCCTGCGGATCGCCGTACTGCTGGGGTTCACCCTGGCGGCACTCCGGGGAAAATGGCAGCCGGTG
>NZ_FR902058.1:0-9704 GCF_000437815.1 Acidaminococcus sp. CAG:542 | reverse complement strand
GGGAAAATGGCAGCCGGTGCTGGTCCTTTCCGGTTTCCTGATCCTGAATCTTGGTTTGATCATCCAGCTGGCCCGCAGCCGGCCCGGATGCCGGAAACCCTGAATTGTCAGAGTTTCCTATAAAAAACAAGAAATAATACAAAGGAAGTGATAAGTCTATGGGAATTGCAGAAGCTGCCGGTTCAGAAGTCATCCACTACGGGACCACACAGGTCCTGCCGGGGGTCACCCTGAACATGCAGACCATCTATATGTCCTGGCTTACCATGCTGATTGTGGCAGCCATCGTCTTTGCCGCTACCCGGCGGGTGCAGGAGATTCCCTATGGAATCCAGAACCTGGTGGAAATGATCGTGGAGTGGCTGGAAAAACTGATGGATGCCAACCTGGGGGTGGAAGGCCGTCGGATGGCCACGCCCTTCATCCTGACCCTGTTCCTGTACATCTTTGTGGGGAACGAACTGGGCCTGATGCCTTCCCTGGGGGTCCATCTCTCTTCGCCCACCAATGACATTAACGTGGCCCTGGGGCTGTCCATTACCGTGGCTGTGGCCACCTACATCATCGGGATCATCCAGCAGGGGCCCAGCTATTTCAAGCATCTGGTGACACCCTTTGCCCTGATGCTCCCTCTGAATATCATCGAGGAGCTGGCCAAGCCCCTGACCATGGCCTTGCGTCTTTTCGGGAATATCCTGGCCGGGGAAATCCTCCTGGCCGTGCTGTACATGCTGGTACCCTGGGTGGTGCCCAACCTGTGGATCGGATTCAGTCTGGTCATCGGTTTCCTCCAGGCCTTTATCTTTACCATGCTGACGGTGATCGCCCTGGCGCCGATCTTCAAACAGGTCCATTCCAAAAAATAAGAATCTGGAAAACAGAAAGGATGTAAAAAAATGATAGACAACAATACCCTGATCATCGTGGCTTCCATCCTGGGAGCAGCAATCATTGGCGTAGGGGCTTCCCTGGGGGCCACCAAAGGGGACTCCACCGTGGCTTCCAAGGCTCTGGAATGCATGGCCCGTCAGCCGGAACAGGCAGGCAGCTTCCAGGTGAACATGCTGATCGCCATCGGCCTGGTGGAATCCATCCCCATCATCGCCTCCGTTATCGCCATTGTGCTGGTGTTTGCCAACCCCTTTGTAAAATAAGAGGCATGCACCCCTTTGGGGAGAAAGGAAGCGATAGGGAATGGTAAGTATCAATTATACGCTGGTGGCCCAGGTGGTGAACTTCATCATCCTGCTGTGGGTCCTGGCCAAATTTGCCTACAAACCCCTGCTGAAGGCCATGGATGACCGCCGGACCAAGATCGTCAAGGATATGGACCAGGCGGATCATGCCCGGAAAGAGGCGGAAGCCCTGAAGCAGGAATATGTGCAGCAGCTGCAGAACGCCAAGAAGGAAGCCAACGACATTGTGTCCAAGGCCAACGCCATGGCCCAGCAGCTCCATGATGAAGCCATGGCCAACGCCCAGAAGGAACGGGAAGAACTGCTCACTTCCGGACGGCAGGCTGTGGAAATGGAACGGAAGAAAGCACTGCTGGACGTGCGGGAGCAGATCATCGCCCTGAGCACGGAAATCGCAGGCCGGGTTCTCCAGGAAAAGCTGGATTCTGCAGAAGACCAGCAGCGGATCACCCGGATTACCGATGAAACCCTGGCAGAACAGAAAAAATAAAAGTCCCTTCAGAGGAACTGTGGAGGCAGTATCAACCTATGAACAGTAAAAACAAGGAAGCTCTGTGGAAACAGATCCTGGACCGGCTGACCCTCACCGAGGACGACCAGGCTCTTTTTGCAGGAGAGTCTCTCCTCTCCCTGACGGTGACCACGGCCCAGCCTCTGGCTCCGGAAGAAGCCCAGCTGCTCCAGGAGCTTCTGGCAGAGAAATTCGGAAAACCGGTCCGGCTCCAGGAACAGAAAGTGGATGCCCGGCTGGTGGGCGGCGTACTGATCCAGTACGGCGACCATATCTTTGATGCCACCATGAAACGGCAGCTGGAAAAGATGGATGCCCTGATGAAGGAAATCCATCTCAGCGACCAGGATCTGGACCATACCCAGAACATCACCCAGGCCCTGACCCAGGGGGTCCAGTCCTTTAAGGACGACGTGGACCTGGAAGAAATCGGCGTGGTGGAAAAAGTCGGTGACGGCATCTGCACGGCCTCCGGGCTGGGCGGTGCCATGAGCGGGGAACTGGTTGCCCTCCATGACGGGGTGTACGGCATGGTCCAGAACCTCCGGGAAAAGGAAGTGGGGATCGTCCTTCTGGGCGGCGCCACGGAAATCAAGGAAGGGGACCTGGTCCGGCGTACCGGTGAAATCATGGAAATCCCCGTAGGGGAAGCCATGCTGGGCCGGATCGTGAACCCTCTGGGCCAGCCCCTGGACGGGAAAGGGGCCATCAAGACCTACGCCCATTATCCCATCGAACACCAGGCACCGGGCATTGCCGCCCGGCAGCCGGTGGATGTGCCCCTCCAGACCGGCCTCAAGGCCGTGGATGCCCTGGTGCCCATTGGCCGGGGCCAGCGGGAACTGATCATCGGGGACCGGGGCACCGGGAAAACCGCCATTGCGGTGGATACCATCCTGAACCAGAAGGGGAAGGGTGTGATCTGCATCTATGTGGCCATCGGCCAGAAGGCCTCTTCCGTGGCCCGTCTGTTCCATACCTTTGAACAGTACGGGGCATCGGATTATACCATGATCGTGGCGGCCACCGCCGCGGATACGGCCCCCATGCAGTACCTGGCTCCCTATGCCGGGGCGGCTGTGGGGGAATATTTCATGGACCAGGGCAAAGATGTACTGATCGTCTATGACGACCTGAGCAAGCACGCGGTGGCCTACCGGGCCATGAGTCTGCTGCTCCGCCGTCCGCCGGGACGGGAAGCCTACCCTGGGGACGTGTTCTACCTCCATTCCCGGCTGCTGGAACGGGCCTGCCGCCGGAATGCCAGACACGGCGGCGGCTCCATGACCGCTCTGCCCATTATTGAAACCCAGGCCGGGGACGTGAGCGGGTACATTCCCACCAACGTGATTTCCATCACCGACGGCCAGATCTATCTGGAAACGGACCTGTTCAACTCCGGTGTCCGGCCGGCCCTGAACTCCGGGCTGTCCGTATCCCGGGTAGGGGGCGCAGCCCAGACCAAGGCCATGAAATCCGTGGCCGGCACCCTGCGGCTGTCTCTGGCCCAGTACCGGGAACTGGCGGCTTTCGCCCAGTTCGGTTCCGATCTGGACCGGGAAACCAAGGCCCAGCTGGACCGGGGCGCCCGGGTGACGGAAATGCTGAAACAGGGTCAGTACCAGCCCCTGTCCATGGCCCAGGAAGTTATTTCCCTTTACGCTGTGAACAACGGGTTCCTGGATGAGATCCCGGTGGAGGATGTGACCCGGTATGAACATGAGATGCTGGGGTATCTGAACAACCACTGTTCCATCATCCTCACCACCCTGGAAAAAGAACAGAAATTCACTGATGAACTGAAGGCCCAGCTGGACGACGCCCTGGATGACTTTGGCAAAATGTTTGCGCCCGGCAGCGCAGACGGCATGTAAGGCAGGTGATCCCTGATGGCAAATACCAGCGGCATCCGTGCCCATATGAAAACCGTCGGCAGCATCAGCAAGATCACCGGGGCCATGCAGATGGTGGCCTCTGCCCGGATGCATCAGGCCCAGCAGCGGGCTGACGCCAGCCTTCCCTATGCGGAGAAACTCAAGAGCCTGCTCCAGGAAGCCGTCAGCGATCCTTCGGTGATGGCCCATCTGGACATGAAATCCAATCCCCTGCTGGAAAAACGGCCGGTGTACCGGACCGCCTATGTAATCATGGGCTCCGACAAGGGGCTGGCAGGCCCCTACAACAACAACGTGGTGAAATACGCCGGAGTGGAGCTCCGGGGCCGGGAGGATTCTCCTCTCCTGGCGGTGGGGAAGCAGATGAAGATCGGGCTGAACCACTGGGGCTACCACATTGCCAAAAGCTGGAGCGGATTTTCCGAAAAGCCCACCTTTGAGGCGGCGGAAGACATTGCAGACACGGTGGAATCCATGTTCATCCACGGAGAAGTGGACGAAGTGGACGTGATCTTCACCTATTTCAAATCTGCCATGATCCAGATCCCCAAAACCGTGCAGCTGCTGCCGGTCCAGCCCAAGGCCAAGGACAGCCTGGAGGTACAGGCCCAGGAAGTCTGGGAGGACGATGATCCCACCGATTATCCCACCCTGATCTTCGAACCGGAACCGGCCCAGATGCTGCCCTACCTGGCCCGGTATTATCTGCGCAGCCAGATTTTCACGGCGCTGATCCAAAGCTCCGCCTGTGAACTGGCTTCCCGGATGACGGCCATGAGCACGGCCACGGACAATGCCCAGAACCTGTTGGGCAAGCTCCAGGTCTATTACCAGAAGGTGCGGCAGGCCAGCATCACCACGGAAATCAATGAAATCGTCAGCGGCGCGGAAGCGCTGAAATAAGGGAGGCACCCATCGTGTCGGAAGAGCAGAAACAAGCAATCGACAGGGCCGTTGCCCATCTCTCCGCCAAACAGCGGGGCCATGTGGGCAGAGTGGTCCAGGTCATGGGCCCGGTGGTGGATATCCGGTTCCCGGATAAGGAACTGCCGGCCATTTACAATGCAATCGTCATCGATGCCCAGGCATCGAAAAATATCCATGTGCATCTTACCGCGGAAGTGGTCCAGCACATCGGGGATGATGTGGTCCGTACCGTAGCCATGAGTTCCACCGACGGGGTTACCCGGAACATGGAAGCCAGGGATACGGGGAAACCCATTACGGTCCCGGTAGGCAAGGGCTGTCTGGGCCGGGTGTTCAACGTCCTGGGAGAAACCGTGGATGATGATCCCACCCCGGTCCAGGCAGCGGACCACTGGCCCATCCACCGGCCGGCTCCGGCTTTGGCGGACCAGGCCACGGAAACCAAGATCATGGAAACCGGCATCAAGGTGGTGGACCTGATCGCCCCGTATTCTCTGGGGGGCAAGATCGGTCTGTTCGGCGGGGCCGGCGTAGGCAAAACCGTGCTGATCATGGAACTGATCCACAATGTGGCCACCAACCACGGGGGCTATTCCGTATTTTCCGGGGTCGGGGAACGGACCCGGGAAGGGAATGACCTGTGGGGAGAAATGAAGGAATCCGGGGTCATCGACAAAACGGCCCTGGTGTACGGACAGATGAACGAACCCCCGGGAGCCCGTATGCGGGTGGGGCTCACCGGTCTTACCATGGCGGAATATTTCCGGGATGTGGGAGGCCAGGATGTACTGCTGTTCATCGACAACATCTTCCGGTTCATCCAGGCCGGGTCTGAAGTCTCCGCCCTGCTGGGCCGTATGCCTTCCGCCGTAGGGTACCAGCCCACCCTGGCCAACGAAATGGGTGCCCTGGAAGAGCGGATCACCTCCACCCGGAGCGGCTCCATCACCTCCGTCCAGGCCGTCTATGTGCCTGCCGACGACCTGACTGACCCGGCACCTGCCGCCACCTTCGCTCATCTGGACGCCACCACGGTGCTCAGCCGTGAAATCGTGGAACTGGGCATTTACCCGGCAGTGGATCCCCTTTCTTCCACCAGCCGGATCCTGGATCCTCTGGTCATCGGCCAGGAACACTATGAAGTGGCCCGGGGAGTCCAGAAAATCCTCCAGCGGTACAAGGAACTCCAGGACATCATCGCCATCCTGGGGATGGAAGAACTGAACGAACAGGACAAACTCACCGTATCCCGGGCCCGGAAGGTCCAGCGGTTCCTGAGCCAGCCCTTCTTCGTGGCCCAGCAGTTCACCGGCCAGCCGGGGAAATACGTTCCCCTGTCCGAAACCATCCGGGGCTTCAAGGAAATCCTGGAAGGCAAACACGACGATCTGCCGGAAAGCGCCTTCTACATGGTAGGGTCCATTGATGAAGCCGTGGCCAAGGGCAAGAAACTGAAAGGCGCATGATCATGGCCAGGTTAATGAAACTGGAAGTCCTCACACCGGAAAAAATTTTGGTGAAAAGGGAGGATATTTCCTATGTCTTGTTGAATACAGTCAATGGGGGAGTTGGCATCCTGGCCAACCATGGCCCCATGATTGCAGTCTTGGGGGAAGGTGCACTGAAACTGCAGGATAAAGACAATCAGGTGATCCTGGTCTATGTGGAAGGGGGATTCGCAGAGGTCAATGACAACCAGGTTGTGATCCTGACGCCCAGAGCCCAAAGAGCAGAGAAAATCGATGTGGCCAAATATCAGCAGATCCGGGACGAGGCCCAGGCCAGACTGGACCATCCCGACGCGCTTACCGACGTGGCCCATACGGAGAAGATCCTGCGGCGGGCGGAAGCCCGGCTCAGGACGGCATCCCTGGTGGGAAAGGTACAGCCCTATCCCGTAGAAGGAGAATGATCCTGTAGCACAAAGTCACTGCAGCAGGCAGAGGGGGGATCCGCTGTGGACTTTATCAGCAAAATGGCTGCCAGTAAAATGGGGCAGCTGCGGCTGGAACTGGTCGAGCTCAATGAACGGCTGGAAGCCGCAACAGACGAAGAACAGATCCGCAAGCTACGAAAGACCATCCAGGAAAAAGAAGTCTACTACAACATCCTGGCGGATCGGCTGCGGACCCATACGAGGAATTTTTAAAGGGGGTGCCAGTAGGCACCTCCTTTGCCCGTTGACAACCGACCGTTGACGGGGCTGTTGCTTATGCAACAGCCCCTTTTTTTATTTCCCTCTATGGAAAACAGAACGTTCTATGGTATAATAATCTAGTTATAAAAATGGACAGAGAAGGGAAGTTCCGTAGACATTAAGGGGGGTGCCGTACGGTTTGTCCAATATGATTGTTTTGGTGGTCTGCTGTCTTGTGACCTGGGTGGTTTTTCTGGACAGCCACAGCATTGGCATGAAGCACAAGAACCTGTGGGTATTGGGAACCTTTCTGCTGATGCCGGTGGCGGTGCCGCTGTATCTGATCCGGCGGGCCCAGTTCTTGTATGACCATAAATTGACGCCCCGGCAGAAACGGGAAGCCCAGGAACGGGCCGCATCCCGGAAACGGCGGGAAAAGGCGGAACGGGAAAAACAGCAGTGGGAACAGCAGCAAAGGCAGCTGGCCCAGGCAGATCCGGAAGAAGTGGCCCGGGAAAAGGCCGCCCGGTATCGGGAAAAGCATGAAATGAGACTCCGTCTGGATGAACAGCTGAGCAATCAGCAGAAACGTCATGCCAGACAATGGGGCATCCATCGACAATAGAGGCAGGAAAAAAGAGGGAAGCCCGGCTTCCCTGCAGGCAAGGAAAGGTGTGGAATCAGGCGTGGAGAAACTGGTGGTAAAGGGTGGTCATCGGCTGACAGGAACTGTGCGGGTCAGCGGGGCCAAAAATGCAGTGCTGCCCATCATTGCAGCATCCGTTCTGGGGACGGAGGGCAGTACAATTTTGGAAGTTCCGGAACTGGAGGATGTAAGCACCATCTGCAAAGTACTGGAATGTCTGGGGCTGAAGGTGGATCATTCCACCCCTCATGTGCTGAAAATCGACAGCCACAACATTACCGGCTGGGAAGCTCCCTATGATCTGGTCAGCACCATGCGTGCCTCTTTCCTGGTCATGGGATCCCTGCTGGCACGGATCGGCCGGGCCAAGATTTCCCAGCCCGGAGGCTGTGCCATCGGCACCCGGCCCATCGATATCCATCTGAAAGGGTTCGAAGCCCTGGGGGCCACCATCGAACAAGGCCACGGCTACATTGAAGCCTTTGCCCCCCACGGTCTGGTGGGCACCACCATCTACCTGGATTTCCCCAGTGTGGGAGCCACGGAAAACCTGATGATGGCGGCGTCCATGGCCAAAGGCACCACCATCATTGAAAATGCGGCCCAGGAACCGGAAATCGTGGACCTGGCCAACTACATCAACGTGATGGGAGGCAAGGTAAGAGGCGCCGGTACCACTGCCATCCGCATCGACGGAGTGGAAAGCATGAAAGGCGGGGAACACGCGGTGATCCCGGACCGGATCGAAGCCGGCACCTATATGGTGGCGGGAGCCATGACCCAGGGGGATATCCTGGTGGACAATGTGCTCTGCGAACACATGAAGCCGCTCATTGCCAAGCTCCGGGAAGCAGGGGCCATTGTGGAAGAAGACATCAGCAGTGTCCATGTGGTGGGACCTAAGGAACTCCAGCCCATTACCATCAAGACCCTGCCTTATCCCGGGTTCCCTACGGACATGCAGGCCCAGGTCATGGCCATGATGTGCATTGCCAAAGGCCAGAGCTCTGTATTGGAAACCGTGTTCGAGAACCGGTTCATGCATGTGGATGAACTGCTGCGGATGGGGGCCAATATCCGGACCAACGGCGGCCGGGCCGCCATTGTGGAAGGGGTTCCCAAACTGTACGGCTGCCAGGTACGGGCTACGGACCTGCGGGCCGGTGCAGCCATGGTGCTGGCCGGTCTGGTGGCAGACGGGGTGACGGAAATCACCGATATCTACCACATCGACCGGGGCTACGAAAACCTGGTGGACAAGCTGACCGGACTGGGAGCCGACATCCAGCGGGTTGGCTGATGCGCCATGAAGCACACTGAAAAAAGCCTGTTCGCCCGGCTGTTCAATCCGGTGGACGTGGGCATCGACCTGGGGACTTCCTCCACCCGGGTGTTCATGAAAAATCGGGGGATCGTGCTGGAAGAGCCTACGGTGGTGGCCATCGATCCAGCTACCGGGAAGACGGGTGCCATCGGTTCCCGGGCCCGGGAAATGAACGGCCAGGGCCAGTGGGAAGTGGTCTGGCCCTTGGAAAACGGGGTCATTGCAGATTTCGACGCTTCCGTAGGCCTTCTGGAAACAGTGTTGGACCGGGTGGTGGGGAAGAATCTGTTCTTCAAGCCCAGAGTCATGGTCTGTGTGCCCACGGGAGTCACCGGGGTGGAACGGCGGGCGGTGACGGAAGCGGCTCTTTTAGCGGGAGCCGCCCGGACTTATCTGATCGAGGGACCTCTGGCGGCAGCCCTGGGGGCCGGGCTTCCCATCCAGGAACCCAGAGGCCGGATGGTGGTGGATATCGGCAGCGGTACCACCAGTGCAGCGGTGATGAGCATGGGACGGATCATCCAGGCAGCCTCACTCCGGATGGGAGGGGAGGCCTTCAACGAAGGGCTGATCCGTCATCTCCGGGACCGGCTGAACATCCAGATTGAACGGCCCCTGGCGGAAGAAATCAAGCTGGAAATCGGTACCGTGAGCCGGCGGGGACGCCGGAGCACCAAGATCATCCGGGGCCGGGACAACATTACCGGCCTGCCCACCAGCCTGCGCCTGTCCTCCCAGGATACGGTGGCCGGACTGGAGGAACCCCTCACCGCCATTTTGTCCTGCATCCATCAGGTGCTGGAAAAGACACCGCCGGAACTGGCAGCGGACCTGCTGGAAGAAGGCATCGTCCTTACCGGCGGGGGCGCCCTGCTGGAAGGGCTGGATGAGTGCATCGAAGCCGGGACTCACGTAAGGACCCGGGTGGCGGCCCATCCCAGGGAATGTGTGGCCCGGGGGGCCGGCATGGCCTTGGATGATCCGGGGCTGCTGGAAATTTTGGAAGGAAAATAAAGGGGGTGTTGCCTGCGCAACACCCCCTTTTTACGAAAGGAACGCGATCAATCA
>NZ_FR902057.1:3170-15209 GCF_000437815.1 Acidaminococcus sp. CAG:542 | reverse complement strand
GCCCCGCCGGCCCGGCCCCAATGATTACAGCCTGTTTTGTCATGTGCGGTCCCTCTTTTGTCAGTAGTTTACATAGCAGTCAAAACTTATTTCATTATATACGATTGTTGGAAAAGAAGGAAGGGGGAGAGGGGGGCCCGGTGGACGAAAACCTTTCACACACGGTTGATCAACTAAACAGTGGTACAACTGGTGTAAATGTGATAAAATATAAAAAAATATTCACAAATCCGGGCTGTGGACGGGTTGTGACAATACATGACTGGATAGGGACGAAGGAAGGGAAGTTTTGTCCTTTTTCTGGGGGAACCGAGGGGGAACGTCGTGAAAAAGCTGGAGAAACTCACTGAAATCATCGAAAAAATGTCGCCCCGGAAGCTGCTGCTTCTGTGCGGATCCGCAGCACTGGCTGTGTTCCTGCTGCTGTATGTGATCCTGTCCGCCCTGTTTCCGGATCAGAACAACGGAAAGGTGGCGGCAGGGAATGTAACCGTGGTGGAAGCGGCCCGGGATATCGCACCCCAGACCGTCCTTACCGACGATATGCTGAAAACCGTGGAAGTGCCCGCCAACCTGGTGCCCGCCGGTGCCCTGACGGACAAGAAACAGGCCCTGGGCAAGAAAACCGGTATCGACCTGTTTGCCGGGGATATCCTGACGGAACGGAAGCTCACCTCCCACGGGGGTGGCTTTGTAGGAATGATCCCCGATGGGATGCGGGCAGTTTCTTTCGGGGTCAATGACGTGACCGGGGTCTCCGGCTTTGCCAAACCCGGGGACAAAGTGGATATCCTGCTGGTGACGGACAAGGAAGGGAACGGGATCGTTTCCAAGACCCTGCTGAAGGATGTACTGATCCTGGCAGTGAACAAAAGCTCCGACCGGCCCCAGGGTACCACTACCCAGACCAGCGGCAGCAACGGGAAACAGACCATGCCCAACGGCAGCCAGCCCACAGGGAACACCGGCAGCACCGGATCCATGGGGACGCCTTCTGTAGTGACCGTGGCCCTGACTCCCTATGATGCAGCCAAACTGATCGGCTCCTCCCGGATCGGCCAGCTCCAGATGATGCTCCGGCCGGCGGACGGCTCTGCCGAAGACAAATCCATTGGATATTATGTGATCCCTCTGCCCAACAGCCAGGCCAGCGCCCCTGCGCCGGCACCGGCACCGGCTGTCCAGCGTGACTATACGCCCCGGCCGGCTCCCCAGGCACCGGCAGCTCCTTCCGGAGACGGTGGGGGAGATGCTGACGGACTGTCGGGAATTGAAGTCATCCGGGGAACCAGTGCTACCAGGGGGAAATGAACATGATCAATTACAGTAAACGCATGGGCCTCCTTGTTACGGCGGCCATTCTGGGAATGACGGGACAGGCGTTGGCTGCCACCACCCTGAGTGTGGCGGTGAACGGGTCCCGATATATGGAAGCCTCCGGGATCACCCGGCTGGCGGTGGGGAATCCGGAAATCGCCGATGTACGGCTCCTTTCTGGGAACGATTTCCTGCTGGTGGGGAAAAAGCCCGGTTCTACCACTCTTTTGGTGTGGAGCGACAACGGCCGGGAAGAATACAATGTATTTGTCTCCGGCAGTGATGCAGGGACGGCCCAGGCCATCCAGGAAGCCATCGGCTATCCGGAGGTCCAGGTGCAGATGATGAACGGCAAGGTCCTGCTCCGGGGCCGGGTCCAGAACCAGTATGAACACGATTCCGCCATCAAGGTGGCCCAGATGTATCTGGGCAGCGGGGGCGGCAGCACCTCCACCGCTCAGGCGGGAGGAAAAGAAGGCACCGCAGCCCAGGGGGGAAGTACCGATTCCAACATCATCGATATGCTGGATATGACGGAGCCCACCCAGGTGCGGCTGGTGGCCCAGATCATCGAAATCAACACCTCGGCGGAAAAGGATCTGGGGATCCAGTACTGGTCTCCCACTCTGGGGGATAATACTACCGGTGACAGCAATTCCTCGGATATTACCCGGGGGACGCCCGGTCTGTTCTACGCCGGGGAAAACTTCTACAAACAGCGGGGGAGCTTCGGCTGGTTCGGCAGCCATCTGTCCAACCTGAACGCTTCTCTCCAGGCCCTGGTCACCAGCGGCAAGGCCCGGATCCTGTCCCGGCCTTCCATTACCACCATGAGCGGCCAGAAGGCCAAGATCCTGATCGGGGGCCGGATCCCCATTCCCACCTCTGCCGGTGACGGGCAGATTGCCATTGATTGGCGGGACTACGGGGTGAAGCTGGACATCGAGCCGGTGGTGGACGCGGACAACAAGATCACCTCCAAGGTCCATGCGGAAGTATCCACCCTGGATTACGGCCACAGTGTGAAGGAAAACGATTTTTCCATTCCGGCCATTGCGTCCCGGGAAGCGGAAGCCATGATCAACGTCCGCTCCGGCATGACCATGGCCATCGGGGGCCTGTTGAATTCCGAAGACAGCAAATCCGTTTCCAAGATTCCGCTCCTGGGGGATATTCCCATTATCGGCCAGTTCTTCCGGCATACGTCCACCACCCGGGACAACCGGGAACTGCTGATCCTGATCACCCCGCTCCTGGTAGGGGACGATTCCCCGGTATCCATGAGCCAGCGGATGAAGGAGAATTACGAGGCGTCCGAACGGTATGAACGGAATGCGGAAAAAGTGGATGTGAATACCCCTGTGAAACCGGGGAACGACAAACAGGAACGGGATATCTGGGGCGGCCGTCCGGAAGAACATCCGGATACGGAGATCCTGGAAGAAAAGAAAGCACCGGAACCGCCTTCCCGGCTGCTGAAGACCACCGACGAAAAGGGTGAAACGGTGCTGGTGCCTCTTTCTGAAGATGATTACCAGCTGCGGAAAGAAAACCTGAAAGTGGTAGGGGTTGAAAAGCCCAACGGGGAAATCCAGCTGGACGAACCGGAAGCCCGGGAAGCAGAGAACAAGGGCCGGAATACCGGAAAAGAACCTCTGCTGGTGGAAAAGAAGAAGCCGGAACCCCGGCGGACCACCAGCTTTAGGGAACGGGTCCGGAAGCTCCAGCAGGAGTACCGGGACCAGTGGCAGAATCCCACCCGTCCCTGAATGATTGCATGATAAAGAACCAGAAACAGCAGGAGGCTTGAAGCTATGGAAGGCAGGAAAGGGACCCTATTTACGGTTTTCAGCACGGCCTATGCCGTGGGCAAAACGCTGCTGGCCATCAACATTGCAGCGGAACTGGCCCGGCAGGGACTGAAAGTGTGCCTGGTGGACCTGGATCTTCAGTTCGGGGATGTGTGCTATTATCTGAAGCTGAACCCGGAACGGACCATTGCAGACGCCCAGAAATCCATGGAAAAGGACCCCAAGGATACGGTGGCGGTGGAATACCTGACCCGGTACCAGGAAGGGAACACCGGGTTCGATGTGCTGGCCAATCCCAAACTGCTGGAAGAGGCCTACAACATGGACAACAACATCATCAAATCCCTGGTGCTCCAGCTCCAGCTGGAATATGATTATGTGATTCTGGACACCACCTCCACTTTCAGTGCTTTGAATCTGTCCATAATGGACCTGTCCACCCTGATCAACTTTGTGGGGATCGTGGACTTCATTCCCACCATCAAGAATATGAAGCGGGGATCGGATACCCTGAAGGAACTGGGATATGACGACAGCAAGATCCGCTATGTACTGAACCGGAACAATGCCAAGACCCGGATCGATGTGGAGGATGTGGAATCCATCCTGGGGAAGCATTTCGATTATGTGCTGCCCAATGATTTCCAGACTGCCCAGGAATCCATCCGCACCGGAGTGCCCTGTATTTTGGGCAGCCGGCATACCCTGCTGGCCCAGGGAATGGCTTCCATGGTGGATGGGTATGTGCATCCGGAAAACGAAGCCCGGGACAGTCGGGGGGACAATTCCGGAGGCGGCTGGCTGAGCCGTATCTTTTCCTGAGGAGGCATGAACCGTGGGTTACAGAACTGTCCTTATTGAAGAAAACCAGGTGATGCAGGAGAGGCTTTCCAGCGTCATCCGGAATACGCCGGGGTTCGAGCTGAGCGCCCGGTACCGGAATGCGGGGGATGCCCTGGGACAGATGCAGGCCTTCAAGCCGGAACTGATCCTGCTGGATATCGACCTGGACCGGAACAGTACCCTGCTGCCGGATCTGAAGAAAGCCTATCCCCATACGGTGATCATCGGCATGAGCCGCCGGTGGGATGCAGAGGCTCAGTCACGGCTGCTCCAATCTGGGGCCGGGGGCTTTATGGTGAAGCCTTTTTCCGGGGAAGAGCTCCAGGAAACCCTGAAGAACCTCCAGAACACCTCGGCTTCCAGAAATTCGGAAGTGATCGCCTTCTTCAGCCCCAAGGGGAAAAGCGGGAAGACCACCCTGATTGCCAACCTGGGGGCGGCCCTGGCCCAACAGACCGGGGAGCCGGTGGCTATCATCGACGGAGATCTCCAGTTCGGGGATATGGGGGTGTTCTTCAACCTGACCCCCCAGAGCACCATTGTGGAGGCCATCCGGGATATTTCCTTCCTGTCTCCGGTTACTTTAAAGTCCTATTTCGTCCCGGTGAATGAGGAACTGTCCGTACTGTGCGGGGCGGCCAAACCGGACCTGGCGGAAACGGTGACCATGGAAGGCATCACCAGCCTGATCGAAATGGCCCGGGGAATCTTCCGGTATGTACTGGTGGATCTGTCTTCGGGATTTTCCGATGTGGCCTGCACTGCCTGCGAACTGGCGGACAAGACCCTGGTAATGGCCATGGTGAACGGGGGCTACGAAGTGGAACACATGAAGCGGGCCCTGGAGATCTTCAAAGCCTGGGATGACTGTGATCGGCGGGTGAAGCCGGTGTTCACCCGGGTGAATCCCTGCACGGAAGAAGCCCGGAAGGAGTTTTCCCAGGCCCTGGGGTTCCCGGTGTTCCAGGTACTGCCCAACGAATATCTGGCGGTATCTTCCGCGGCGGACAACGGCCGGCTGCTGTTGACCCAGGCCCCGGAGAATCCCTTCTCCCAGGCGGTGGAACAGATGGCCGGGATCATAAAAAACTGGTGAATTTTCCTCCATCTTGACAGTTGTGAACAGGCTCATCCATGGTATAATACAGATAGAAAGGAGTAAAAAAGCATGATTGGTCTGGTAGCTCTGCTTTTTGCCTTTCTGTTCTTCCTGGGGCTTTACGCCGGTCTTTCCGTCTATATCCAGCGGCGGCGGGAAGTATCCCAGCGGATCCAGCAGTATGCCGGGTACACTCCTGCAGAGGTCCGTCAGGCAGGCTTTTTGGAAATTCTCCGGAACAAGTTCCATGAACTGTTTGCGGAACGGGTCCGGCGGCCAGGGCGGCCCTGGAACCGGAAAAAACTGGACCTGATGATGATCCAGGCCGGGCTGCCCCTGTTGGGAAACGAATACCTGGCCATTTCCGGGGGACTGGCGGTGCTGGTGTTCCTGGTGACGGCCCTTATGGGCCGGAGCCTTTTGACCGGGCTGCTGGGAGGCATTCTGGCCATCTTTGGTTCCGTGATCTTCCTGAAACGGCGGATCAATCGCCGGAAGGAAGCCTTTGAACGGCAGCTGGCGGATTGCCTTACCCTGGTATCCAACTCCCTCCGGGCCGGGTTCTCCTTTCTCCAGACCATGGAGATCATCTCCCGGGAAATGCAGCCTCCCATGTCCACGGAATTCGCCAATGTAATGCGGAACACGGCCCTGGGCCGGACTGTGGAGGATGCTCTCCAGGAAATGGACCAGCGGGTGGGGAACGAGGACTTCTCATTGGTAATCACCGCCGTATTGATCCAGCAGCAGGTGGGGGGCAACCTGGCCACCATCTTGGATACCATCCGGGAAACCATCAGCGAACGGATTCGGCTCCGCCGGGAAGTGGGGACACTGACGGCACAGGGAAAATTCTCCGGAATTGTGCTGACCTGTATTCCAGTGGCTTTGGGATTATTTTTTGCGGTAAGTTCTCCGGAATATCTGAAACCGCTCCTGACCACCAGTATAGGAAAAATGGCCATCGGCGTTGCGGTGGTGATGGAAATCATCGGCTATCTGCTTATCAGCCGGATTGTGGACATCAAGATTTAATATGTCCCCTGAATTTTGGTAAAAAGGGATTTCCCCTTTTTATAAATATTGCAATTGTACCAGTTCACTGAAGGAGGTGAAAACTATGATTACCATGGCAAAGATGATGTACGACATGTACATTAAACCCCGTCTGGGGGAAAAAGGCCAGGACATGGTGGAATATGCCCTGATGCTGGCTATCATCGTTGGGATTGGCTGGCTGATTTACAAGCAGGCTAACCTGGCAACCCAAATTAACGCTGTATTCAACAATGCCACTAATTTGATGAAAAATGCATCTAAGGAGCCTTAAGGTTTCTTCTGCACGCACAGGTTAGTGAGAATCTGACTTATTGTCTGATTCAGTTATTCTACAGCCAAAGGACTCCTGCTCATGCAGGAGTTCTTTCGAAAGGGTACCAGCTCCGATTGGTGCCTTTTCGAAAGAACCCTGACAAACAACGGAAAGGGGGACCCCATCATGAAACGGCAAAAGGGACAGGATATTGTGGAATTTGCCATTCTGGTCCCTCTTTTTTTTCTCATCTTGATTGCCATGTGTGCTTTCGGGATGTTCTTCAGCGATTACATCACCTTCAACAATGTGGCCCGGTCCGTGGCCCGGGAAGCGGTGGTCCGGGAGCCCGGGGACAGCTGGGACAATGTGAAGACCCGGAACTTCAATGAGTACAAAACTGCGGGGAATCTGTACAAACTGACCGATGAGAACAACATCACCATCCAGCAGACCACGGTGGACGGGTCTCCTTCAGTGACGGTGACGGTACAGGCACCCATCAAGACCCAGGGGGCCTTCTTCTCCAATCTGGCTTGGGCAGGGCTGCTCCAGGGGAGTGACCTGAAGACCATGCGGGCCACCTACACCATGTATGATGAGAATCAGCAAAAATAAGGAAAACCTGCCAGATCCGGGGACCTGGCAGGATACAAGGGGGATACGGCGTTGAAACTGCTGGAACGGCTGGGACGGAAAACTGAAAAAGGCAAGCCCGAGGTCCGGGAGAATCCCATATTCAACGGACGTGCGGCGGACGCCCGGGAAGAAGAGTACCAGAATCTGAAGGTGAGCGTCCACCGGGCCATTGTGGATGAAATGAGTGCGGAACAGCAGAAGGTGCTGGATTCTGCCACCCACAGCCGGCAGGATATCGAAAACGTAATCTCCGGTTATGTCCAGCGGGTGCTGGAGCACAACCCCTTTGTGGTGCCCCGGGGAGAACGGGCCCGGCTGGTATCCGACATCTGTGACGAAATCCTGGGGCTGGGGCCCATCGAACCGTTCCTGAAGGACGACAGCGTCACCGAAGTGATGGTGAACGGTCCCAAGAAGATCTATGTGGAACGGATGGGGAAACTCCACCTTACGGGAGCCCAGTTCCACGACAACAACCATCTGATGGCCATCATTGACAAGATCGTCACCCCCATCGGCCGGCACGTGGATGAAGCCTCCCCTCTGGTGGATGCCCGTCTCCAGGACGGCAGCCGGGTGAACGTGGTGATCCCTCCTCTGTCTCTGATCGGGCCCTGTGTGACCATCCGGAAATTCTCCCGGACACCCCTTTCGGTGGAGAATCTGATTTCTTTTGGCACCTTGTCGGAAGAAATGGCCATTTTCCTCCGGGCCTGCGTCAACGCCAAACTGAACATTATGATCAGCGGCGGTACCGGTTCCGGTAAAACCACCTCCCTGAACGTACTCAGTTCCTTCATCCCCCATGATGAACGGATCGTGACCATCGAAGATGCGGCGGAACTGCGGCTGGAACAGCCCCATGTGGTGACCCTGGAAGCCCGCCCTGCCAATATCGAAGGAAAAGGGGCGGTCACCATCCGTGACCTGGTGAAGAACTCCCTGCGTATGCGGCCGGACCGGATCATCGTCGGGGAAGTCCGTGGGGGCGAAGCCCTGGACATGCTCCAGGCCATGAATACGGGCCATGAAGGGTCCCTGACCACGGCCCACGCCAACAGCCCCCGGGATGTACTGTCCCGCCTGGAAACCATGGTACTCATGAGCGGCCTGGACCTGCCGGTGCGGGCCATCCGGGATCAGATTTCTTCGGCTCTGGACCTGATCATCCATCAGGAACGTATCCAGGACGGGTCCCGGAAGATCACCTATATTACGGAAGTACAGAAAATGGAAGGGGATGTGATCGTCCTCCAGGACCTGTTCCGGTATGTCCAGACCGGGTTCGACGAAAACGGCAAGGCCCAGGGAGAATTCCGTCCCACCGGGCTGCAGCCTCAGTTCCTGAACAAGTTCAAATCCCACAATGTGGAATATCCGGCCTTTATGCAGAAGGCACGGCCGGGGATCGACTGGGAAGAAGGTGACTGACCATGCTGGCACTGTCTCTTTCCATTGCCCTGGCGTTGTTCTTCTATCTGGTCCTTTCGGTCATGGCCCTGAAGAAGATCCAGGGGGAAGAAGTGAAGCGCCGGTTGGAAACCTTCCGGGAAGAAGAGGAAGCCCCGGAAGAGGAGACCAACCCCGACGACCTGAAGAAGATTCCCCTGTACCAGCGGACCATCGGCCGGCTGCTGAACCAGGCCATGGACTTTTTCTCCAAGTTTGCCCCTTCGGCGCTGCCCCAGATGATGGAGCAGCGGATCATCCTAGCCGGGAAGCAGGGAATCTGGAAGCCAAGGACCCTGGTGGGCATCTGGTTCGTTTCCATGGTGTTCTGGGGAGTCCAGGGGTTCCGGTATACCGCCAGCCATCCCATGGGCACCTTCGGGGGCCTGTTGCTGATCTGGGGATTCCTGCTGTTCGGGGCCATGCTGCCCTTCGGGGTGCTGAACCATATCATCCGGGACCGGCAGACAAAGATCATCCGGCAGCTGCCTGATGTGCTGGACCTGCTGTCCATTTCCGTACAGGCGGGCCTTTCCCTGGACGGTGCCATGCGGAAAGTGGTGGAACGGATGGAAGGACCCCTGATCGACGAATTCCGCCGGATGCTCCGGGATATCCGGATGGGCATGACCCGGCGACGGTCCATGCAGCTGATGGCCAAACGGTGTGATGTGCAGGACGTGTACCTGTTCGTCATGTCCGTGGTCCAGTCGGAACGGCTGGGGGCCTCCATGTCCGATACCCTGGTGATCCAGGCGGACAACATGCGGGACCTGCGGAGACAAAGGGCCAGGACCCAGGCTATGAAGGCACCGGTAAAGATGATCTTCCCCCTGGTGTTCTGCATTTTCCCCGCCATATTCGTAGTGGTCCTCCTGCCGTCGCTGATTTCTCTGATGCAGGGGATGAAATGAGGGGGCTCCAAATTGTCCAATCATGAAACCTGGTCCTTTGGGGACCGTTCCCAAATACAAATTGATGTGGAAATCGCCGACACCTGGTGGGGGCGGTTTCGGGGGCTGATGCTGCGGAAGCCCCTGCCTCCGGCCGCCGGCCTGTGGCTGAACCCCACCAACAGCATCCATATGTGCTTCATGCGGTTTGCCATCGATGCAGTGTATTTCAACAAAAATATGGAAATCGTGAAAATCGTCCGGAACCTTCATCCATGGTTGGGCCTTTCCGCCTGTTTGAAAGCCAGTTCCGTACTGGAACTGAAAGCAGGAGAGGCGGAGCGGCTGGGTTTGAAAGTAGGATTGCAGGCCGCAGGCCGCGAGCCGTGAGTCCCGGGCAAAAAAAATCCCACCCTCGAGGGGTGGGACTTTTTTTATTTGATCTTCGTCTTGTTCAGCTTTGCTGAAATCTTGTTCCCTATGGTCTGGACCAACTGGACCAGGGCAATCAGGACGATGACCGTGGCCACCATGGTATCCGCCTGGAACCGCTGGTACCCGTAGCGGATGGCCAAGTCACCCAGGCCGCCGCCCCCCAGGGCACCGGCCATGGCGCTGGAACCAATCAGGCTGATTACCGCCAGGGTGATGCCCAGCACAATGGAGTGCATGGCTTCCGGCAGCAGCACCTTCCAGATGATCTGGAGAGGGGAGGCCCCCATGCTCTGGGCCGCTTCGATGACCCCGGGATCCACTTCCAGCAGGGAGGATTCAATGATCCGGGAAATGAACGGAGTGCAGGAAATGGTCAGAGGCACAATGGCGGCGGTGGTGCCGATGGAAGACCCCACGATGATCCGGGTGAGAGGGATGATGGCCACCATCAGGATGATGAAGGGCACGGACCGGAGGGCGTTCACAATGGAGCCCAGGGTCTTGTGGAGAGCCGCATTTTCTTTGATGTGGCCTTTGCCGGTAATGGTCAGGATGACCCCCAGGGGAATCCCGAACAGAGAAGCAATGGCGGCGGACAGGGCTACCATGTAGAGGGTTTCGCCCAGGGCCTTGATCAGCAGATGGATCATATTAGGAGACATAACCGATCACCTCGTCTTTCACTTTTCTTTTGTGGAGGTAATCCAGGGCTTTTTTCAAATGGTCCTCGTCCCCTTCCACTTCAATGAGCAGGGTCCCGAAGGGGGTATCCTGCAGGGTTTCAATGTTGGCCGTCAGGATGTTCACATTGGTGTCGTATTCCTTGATCAGCACGGATACAATGGGTTCGCCGGCGCTGTCCCCGATGAAGCTCAGGCTCACCAGGGCCTTGTCCCCGGCTTTGTAGTCCTTGTGGATGTCCAGCTTCTTGACGAAATCAGGCAGGTCGTTGTGCTGGATGCTGGCCACGAATTCTTTGGTGGTGGCTTTCTGGGGATTGGTGAAAATGTCCACCATGGACCCCTGTTCGATGATCTCCCCGTTTTCGATCACGGCCACCCGGTCGCAGATTTCTTTTACCACGTTCATCTGGTGGGTAATCATGACAATGGTGATGTGGAGCCGTTTGTTGATGTCCCGGAGCAGGTTCAGGATGCTTTCGGTGGTCTGGGGATCCAGAGCGGAAGTGGCTTCATCGCAAAGGAGCACCTTGGGGTCGCTGGCCAGGGCACGGGCAATGCCCACCCGCTGTTTCTGGCCCCCGGACAGCTGGCTGGGGTAGTGGTCCGCCCGGTCCTTCAGGCCCACCAGGTCCAGCAGGGGTTCCACCTTCTTTTGGATGGCGGCTTTGTCCATTCCCTGGATTTCCAGAGGGAAGGCAATATTGCCGAACACGGTACGGCTGGACAGCAGGTTGAAATGCTGGAAGATCATGCCGATGTTCTGCCGGGCCTTCCGCAGCTGTTCCTCGCCCAGGGCGGTCATTTCCTGGCCGTCCACCATGACTTTGCCGCTGGTGGGCTTTTCCAGCATGTTGATGCACCGGACCAGGGTGCTTTTGCCAGCCCCGGACAGGCCGATGATGCCGAAGATCTCGCCTTCGTTGATGGTCAGATTGATATTCTTCAGGGCATGCAGGTCCCCTGAAGCCGTATGATAGACTTTGTCAATGTGCTGGAGTTCTATCAAGGGGGTTCACCTCCGTAAAAAATAAAAATTCCTCTTCATCAGCAATGAAGAGGAATCAGATTGGCTCACTCATCTTCATCTTTCAGGCCACGCCTGATGGACTTAGCACCGTTCAGCCGGCCAAAGCCGCTGATGGTTGCCGTAACTTCATAGGGCCAGTCCCTCCGTTACTCTGGATGAATTCTGTGCGTATTAAATGATACCGTATAAAGTACAGTTTGTCAATGGGAATTGGGGCATAAGTGCAGAGTAAAGAGTGAAGAGCAGGGACGGCAATCATCGGATGATCAACCACTTAACTACTCCTATCCTACATCCGTTGACACCCTCTTCCACCCGTGTTACAATCCTCCCGAAGGAGGGGATTGCCATGGATACCCGGGCTATCCGGTGTTTTCTGCAGGTTTATGAGAAACGGAGCATCCACCAGGCGGCGAAGGTGCTGTTTTTGACGCCCCAGGGGGTAAGCCGGATCATCGGGGTGCTGGAAGGGGAGCTCCAGGCCCGGCTGTTTGTCCGTACTCCCAAAGGGGTGGTGCCTACCCGGGAGGG
>NZ_FR902057.1:1879-3147 GCF_000437815.1 Acidaminococcus sp. CAG:542 | reverse complement strand
GAGGGGGATTATTTCTATGAACACAGCCGTTCCTTCTCCGCCCAGCTGCTCCGGCTCCAGCTGGGGATCCAGGAACTGAAGCGCCAGCAGCAGGGGCTCCGGGTGGGATTTGCCTGCGGGGTGCTCCATGTGATTTCCATCGAGAAACTCCAGGGCGCAGCGGCCCGGCACCCGGAATTCCGGCTGGAATGGGCGGAGGATTTCAATGAAAACATCCTGGAGCTGCTCCGGGAAGGGACCCTGTCCTGCGGTTTCTGTGTAGGGTCCCGGTCTCCGGAAGGTTTCTTCCGCCGGGAACTGTTCCAGGCGCCGGTGGAAGCGGTGGTGTACCCGGGGCATCCCCTTTATGACCGGGACAGCCTGTCCCTGGAAGACCTGAAGGGGGAGCCTCTTTTGTGTCTGAACGAGCATTTTTCCATTTACCACAATGTGGTGGAACGGTGCGGGGATTTTGGCTTTACCCCACATTTTGCAGTGAAGACCATGGAAAGCAGCCTGATTTACCAGTTCTGCCAGGAAGGCCGGGGCATCGGCATCGACGCGGCCATCCATCCGGTGGAGGCTCCTCTCCGGCAGATCGCCCTCCGGGAGACCTCCCCCTGGCAGGTGTCCTTTGTGTGCCCCCAAAACCGGGCGGAAGAGCCCCTGTTTCAGGAACTGCTGGCAGTGTGCCCCCAGGGGAAATAATCCTATCAACGATTTATTTATATCTACTGCTGTTTCTTTGCTGGACGGCAGCTTCTTTTTTATGGTAGGGTGAAAGGCGGAAAAAACTGGAAAATATTTTAGGAGGCACTATACCATGCTGCGCAAATTTCCCCATCTGTCCACCCCCATCACCATCGGCCGCACCACCTTCCGGAACCGGATCTTTTCGGCGCCCATGGGAGGTACGGATATTACCAACGACGGGTGCATCGGCCCCAAATCTACGGCCTTTTATGAACTCCGGGCCAAAGGAGGAGCCGGGGCGGTCACAGTTTCGGAACTGATGGTCCATCCGGCCACCGACGGCTCCCATGCCTATCATCTGGATGAAAGCATCCTGAATTCCCTGGCCTGCGCCACCTATACCGCCGACGCCATCCGCCGGCACGGAGCCATCCCTTCCATCGAACTGTCCCATTCCGGCCAGTTTGCCGGCACCTACATGACGGACAAGACCAAACAGCACAATCTCCACCAGTGGGGCCCCAGTGACGGGGTCCGGGCCGACGGGGTGCCGGTACGGGCTCTGACCAAAGATCTGATCGACGACATTGTGGCAG
>NZ_FR902057.1:0-1848 GCF_000437815.1 Acidaminococcus sp. CAG:542 | reverse complement strand
ATGGCCATGCAGCCAGCCTGGCCAAACGGGCTGGGTTCGAAATGGTGATGATCCACGGGGGCCACGGGTGGCTGATCAATCAGTTCCTGTCCCCGCTGTTCAACCACCGGACGGACGAATACGGGGGATCCCTGGAAAACAGGACCCGGTTTGCAGTGGAAGTGCTGAAATCGGTGCGGGCTGCGGTAGGGCCCTTTTTCCCCATCGAATTCCGGATGAGCGGGGCGGAATTTGCGGAAGGAGGCTACGGACTGGACGAAGGGGTGAAGATTGCCCAGGCCATCGAACCTTATGCAGACCTGATCCATGTTTCCGCCGGCACCTACCAGAAGACCTTCGGGATCACCCATCCTTCCATGTTCGAGGACCACGGCCGGAACGTGTACCTGGCGGCGGAAATCAAAAAGCATGTGTCCAAACCGGTGGCCACCATCGGCGGCCTGACGGACCCGGCCATGATGGAGGAAATCATCGCTTCCGGGAAGGCGGATGTGGTGTACATGGCCCGGCAGCTGCTGGCGGACCCGGAAACGCCCCGGAAGATCGAGGAAGGCCGGGATGAAGAAATCGTCCACTGTCTCCGGTGCTTCACCTGTATGGCGGAACGGGCGGCCACCAGCACCCGCCGGTGCACGGTGAATCCCCTGATCGGCCGGGAACTGGACGGGACGGAAGTCCAGCCGGCACCGGTGAAGAAGAAAGTGGTTGTGGTGGGCGGAGGCCCTGGGGGCCTGTACGCTGCCTATACTGTTGCCAGCCGGGGTCACCGGGTGATCCTGATGGAAAAAGAAGGAGAAGTGGGGGGCATCCTGAAAAGTGAGCAGGCCATTCCCTTCAAACGGGAGATGTACCAACTGGCCCATACCTACGAGCTGCTGGCCCGGAAGGCAGGGGCGGAGATCCGGCTGAATACGGAAGCTACCCCGGAAACCGTGGAGGCGGAAAAGCCCGATGCCCTGATCATCGCCGCCGGTTCCCGGCCCCTGGTGCCGCCCATCAAGGGCCTGGACGGGGACAATGTGGTGATCGTGAACAACTACTACAGGGAAAAGGACAAGGTGGGAGACCATGTGGTGGTGTTCGGCGGCGGCCTGGCCGGGTGTGAATGTGCCATCCACCTGGGACGGGAAGGGAAAAAGGTGGAAATCGTGGAAATGCGGCCCACCCTGGCTCCGGACGCCAATGTGCGCCATCGTCCCCTGCTGCTGGCGGAGATTGCCAAAACCGCCAGGGTCCATACGGGCTACAAAGGGGTAGAAGTGACCAAAGAAGGGATCCTGTGTACGGATCCCTCCGGGGCCCAGGTGCTGGTGCCCGGGGATACGGTGATCTGCGCTCTGGGCCAGCGCTCCCGGACGGATGTGGTGGATGCTTTGCGGGACTGTGCCCCCTTCGTAAGAGTCATCGGAGACGCCGCCAAAGTATCCACCATCACCAATGCAGTGTACTGGGGACACTGGGCGGGGATGGATATTTAAAGGCGGTCAGCTGTCAACGGTCAGCGGCCTATGGAAAAGACCTGGTTTTTGCCAGGTCTTTTTTTAATGGAGAAAACCGGAGGCCGGGACGGGCTGGCCTTCGGCCTGCCCCTACAGCGTCAGGGTCGGGGGTTCGGTGGGTTCCACGGGGCCGAGGTCCATCGGAGACTCGACCTGCTTCCGCAACTGAAAACCCTGAAAGAGTACCGGAATGCGGTGAAAGAAACGGTGAAAAAGCCGATATTCGTCCCTCACGTAGGTACCCATCAGTGCAGAATTGCCAATTACGGTCCCAGCAGCAGTCCCATGGGACAGTTGGCCGCAGCACTGAACTGGTAATAAGGACGGTCCCAAAGTCCGCCCTGTGAGG